>JAJOKZ010000050.1 GCA_021129555.1 Minisyncoccota bacterium | reverse complement strand
TTTTTTCTTTTAAAAAGGTATTAAATTTTTGCTGGCTTTGGCTAAAATTTGTTCTTGCAAATTTTTCCTTTTCGGATTTTGCTCATCCTGTTTTATTCTATCAAAGATTATTATAGAAATTAAATTCTTTTTTGAGTGGGATTATATTTATTCCTGTATTTTTTCTCCCAGACCCCTGCTTCTCGTTCGCTCCTCGTCGGTTTATACCGAATAGTAGTAATTCCTCTCCTTGTGTTCAACTGTTGTCTAATCCGTTTTTGCAATCTACCCGGACCTGCTTTTCCCACATAAGGTGGCTTTTTTCCTCTATACAAAAGATAAACACCTGATTGATTTGGAATCTTTGATAGATTACTTTCTGTTGGCCTTATTTTTTTACTAAGTCTTCCCATAGATTATTATTTGTATCTATCTTATTTAAAATTCTACAATCCAATTATTTCTAGGAGAGAATTTATTTCCGGTAAATCTAACTTCCTGAATTTTTCCTATAATAAAACCATCGCAATGTTCGTCACCACTATTGATGGTGTATCCATAAAAAATATGTTCTGGTTTTATCTCATCGATTCCGTATATCAATTTTTTGCCATTTTCCCCGGTAGTTGTTCTGAGACTATAAGGTCCAACTTCTCTCCAACTCTCTGGAGTATTTTCCGTTTCTGGATAATACATTTTAATTGTTTCTAACTTAGAACCAGCCTCAGCAATTATTTTTAAGATTTCTAAATAGTTCATATACTTTATAATTTCATGATCAGTTATCGACCTTTAAAGTTTTCCACATTTGACATACTTGTATGTTCTATAAATGTTCTATATAATAATAGTAGCAGATATAAAATTAAGTCAATAATTATGCTTACTAAAAGACAAAAACAAATTTTGGATTATATAAGAGATTTTATAGAAGAAAAAGGATACTCTCCTTCTTTAGAAGATATTAGAAGACACTTTAGGTTATCTTCCAGATCAACCGCTCATTATTACGTAGAAATTTTAACGCAAAAAGGTTATCTTAATAAATTAAATTATCAAGCTCGAGCGATAGAATTATCAGATGAAAAACAAGCTTCTGGTTTAATAGAGATTCCTTTAGTAGGAACTATCGCAGCTGGGCAACCTATTGAAGCAATAGAAATACCCGAGGAAGGTATAACTATCGCAAAAGATGAAATAAAACGTCCGGAAGAATGTTATGCTTTACGAGTTAAGG
>JAJOKZ010000033.1 GCA_021129555.1 Minisyncoccota bacterium | reverse complement strand
TTTCTACTAGGAGTAGGAGTAGGAGTAGGAGTAGGAGTAGTTGGTTGGGGAGTTGTGACAGGTGCAGGAGTTTTTCCTTTTCTCCAGACAAAAAATCCAACAATCAATCCCAAAAGTATTATTATTCCAACAATTACAAAAATTTTTAAATATTTCTTTCTTGAGATAGCTTTTGGCTGGATGGTCTTCTCAAAAATAGGAGGTTTTGGGGGCGAAGGAGTTGGTTTTGGAGGGACAGTTGGTTCAATTGGGGCAGCAATCCCCTGTCTTATTCTTCTTAAAATTTCTTCCTCTTTTTTTCTTTCCGTCTCCCTTCTTCTTGCCTCCAATTTCCTTAAAAGCCCCTCTTTTCTTCTTTTTTCCTCAAGTTTCTTTAGCGCCTCTTCTGCCTCCTTTTTTTCTTCCTCTGGCTTTTCTTCTCTCTTTACTTCTCTCCCTTCTTCCTCTTTTATCTTCTCTTTTGGCGTCTCTTTCTCTTTTGGAAAAGCAGGCGGGACTTTTGTTTCTTTTTTTGCTGGTTCTTGTTGGCCTGTAATACTTCTCTCCGGTATTGATTCTTGCCCGCCTGCCGGATGGGTAGGGATCTTAACCCTTGGTTCTTCTTCTATTGGAGGAGGAACAATTCCCAAAAACTCATTTATCTTATCTATTTCTTTTCTCAGATTATTTTCTTTTTCCAAAAGATTCTGATATCTTACATTGAACCGATTTTCTTCCAAAACTAACCTTCTTTTCTCATCTTCCAATCTCCATCTTTTCCTTTCAAGTTCTGCCCTTTCTTTTTCAAGTTTTTGCCTTTCCATCTCTATTTTTTCCTTTTGAGGAGCTTGGGCTACCGCCTCCTCTTGTTTTAAATATTCCTCTTCTCTTTCAATTTCCTTCTCTGCAGTTTTTGTTTCTGCCAATTCTTCCTCAACTGTCTGTCTCTTTTTGATAATCTCATCTCTTTTCTTTGCCAAAACCTCCCTTTCTTTTTGAATATTTTTTATCTCCCTTTCTTTTTCTTGCTTTTCTTTTCTCTTTGCAAATTTTTCTAACTCATATTCAACCTCTTTTAGTTTCTGCTTTAGTTTTGCCTCCTTTGCTGCAAGTTCCCGATATTTTAAATCTATCTCTTTTAGTTTTTCGTCAATTTTAAACATCTCTCTTTCATAATACCATCTTTCTTTTTCGATTTTTTCCCTTTCCATTTCTAAAATTTGTCTCTCTTTTTCTGCCTTTCTTTTCTTAATTGGAATTGTTGCCGCCTTTTCCTCTCTCTCAATTAATTTAATATTTTCTTCTATCTTTCTTTCACTCTCCAAAATAGGTTTTAGAATATTTTCAAGCTTCGCCCTCTCTTTTAGAAAATAATCTTTTGTCTTATCTAAAGGCTTTCTTTCATCCGGAAGTTTTGAGAGAGCTTTTTGGATTTCCCTTTTTTTCTGTTTCAAAAGCCTTTTTGCCTGCCTTTCCTCTTCGGCCAATCTTTTTATCTCTTCCTCCTCCTCTCTTTTTTCAACCTCTTTTTCCATCATCTTCTTTATCATCTCCTCTCTTTCTTTTGCCCTTCTTCTGATTTCCTCAACAATCTTTCTTTCTTCCTCCTCTTTTTTTCTTTCCTCCTCAAGCTTTTTTAACTCCTCCTCTCTTTTTTTTCTTTCCTCCTCCAGCCTCTTTTTTAATTCTTCTTCCTTCCTTTTTTC
>JAJOKZ010000024.1 GCA_021129555.1 Minisyncoccota bacterium | reverse complement strand
AACATATATAAAGCAAACCCTCAACTGTCAAAAATGTACTCGTCTTATACAAAAAATTGTCATTTAGGTAATTTTTCTTTAAGATAGAATAATGAGCAAATTGCAGAAAAAAATTTTGTTTATCTCTCTTGTATTTTGGTTTTTGGTTTTTTCTCTAATTTTTGTTTTTTATTCTCAGGGCTATCGTTTTGATTTTTCAAAGAGAAAAATCGTCCAAACAGGAGGTTTGTTTTTAAAAATTTCACCTCCCGGCGTTTCAATATATCTAAATGATAAACTTATCAAAAAAACAAATTTTTTGTTTGATTCTTTATTTTTAAATAACCTCATCCCCGGAGAATACAAAATTCAAATCGAAAAGGATGGTTATCATTCCTGGAGCAAAACCCTGCCGGTTGAAGAGTTAAAAGTAACCGAGGCAAAATATATCCGTCTCTTTCCCAAAAAACTCAATTTTAAAGATCTTGAAAAAAACATCCAGGATATTTATCTCTTAAACAACCAAGAGATAATTTTACAAAGAAACACAAACAACGGCTGGGAAATTGTAAAACTAAACTCGGATTTAAAAAAAGAAGTTTTGGCAAGGGAAAGTGATTTTGTAAAATATTTCTCAAACAAAAAAAACAAAACCTCAGAAATTTTTGCGCTCAAACTTGAAAATATCATTTTCTCCAGCAACAAAGCGGTTCTCTTACGCCTTACCCATAACAAAGAGACAAAATTGTTATTGTTTGATTTAGTTTCCAAAGAAATCCAAGAACTTCCTCTAAAAGATATTAAAATCAAAGAGATTAAATTTGATCCAAAAGATCCAGAAAAGATTTATATTTTGGGAAAAAGAACTGAACAGAAAAAATTATCCTTTGGGTTATTTGTTTTTCAAAAAAATCAAGACAAGGTTTTAAATATAACTGCCCCTGCCGGATTTGAACCAATAACCTTTGACTTTCTAAACGGAGATCTTGTCTGGTTAAACAAAGATGGATTTTTATTAAGAGGTAAAATAAAAGATAGGGTTTCTTTGCAGGTTATAGAAATTTTCAATCTAAAACCAAGAAAAATAGAAGAAGAAGAATACAAATTAAAGATTATAAAAGATAATATTTTTCTTTTTGAGGGAGAAAAGCTTTTCTATCTTGACCCTCTTAGACACATCTTTGTGCCAGTAATAGAAGTAGCAAAGAATTTCTCTCTTTCTCCTGATAATAAAAAAATTGCTATATCTACGGGACATCAGATATGGCTTTTCTACTTAAAAGATGATTATCAACAACCAAAAAGATCCTTTTTGGAAAAATTTCTCTTAACAACAAGTGAAGAAGCCATCAATGATATTCTGTGGATAAACCCATATTACTTAATTATCTCTTATAAGACAGGTATCAAAATTATAGAAATTGATAACCGCTCAAAATTAAATGAGACAATCATCTCAGAATTTAAAAATCCCAAAATCTTTTGGGATCCAAATAAAAAAAGGCTTTTTGTCCTCTCAAATAAAACCCTCTTTTTTGTAGACAAACTTCTTAAATAATCATTTCCCCTGACATTTTCTCAAAAAACGATTCAAATCTTTTTCAAAGACTCTATAAGTTCGCTTATTCAATCTTATTGCCTTTATTTTTCCTTCTCTTATATAGCGCCAAACCGTTGATCTTTTCAGACGAAGATGCTCTGCCACCTCTTGTGGAGTTAATAAACTTGTTGCCCTTAATTTTTGTTTTTGCTTTTTGAGATCAAAAAGTGGGATATTTTTCTCTTCTTTCTTTCTCATATTCAATTATAATATTTTTCTCAAAAAAGAAAAAGCCCCCGGAACTCATCCGAGAGCGAAGTACTGCTCAAAGGCCCAGTTTACCATTCTCGTCATCCGGGGCTCCAAAAGTTGAGGAAGATTATCTTGAGAAAAGAAATTGGTTTTATATCACTGAAACAAGGG
>JAJOKZ010000023.1 GCA_021129555.1 Minisyncoccota bacterium | reverse complement strand
ATTAAGACAGAGGTTATGAAGAAATAATGAAGAGTTTCAAAGAGAAATAAATCAGAAAAAAAGGGGGGGATGATTAAAAAGGGGGTCAGAAAAAGCAGTCCGGTTGAAAATTCAACTAAAGGATACTGCCAAGATATAGGTCTTTTGCAATATCGACATCTCCCTTGAAGAAAAAGAAAGCTAAAAAGAGGAATTAAATCAAACCATCTTAGAGGATGTTGGCAATTGGAACAGAGAGATTTGCCTTTCACAAAACTTTTTTTCGCATACAGCCGCCAGATGATACAATTCAAAAAAGACCCAATAATTGTCCCAAAAAAGAATATAAATATAATTAAAAAAACATTTTGCATCTCCCTAATTTAATTTAACATGTCATGTTAAACAGATTTTTTAAAAATTGGCTGTTTTTGAAAAAAGAAGTTCTCAGGCCAGCAATATCAAGCCCTCCCGACCCGCCTTTGTTTAACATGTCATGTTAAACATGTATTGTTATTCAATGCAAATGCCTTTTAGTAATTTGTTATGCTCGCTTAAAAAAGTTTTGTAAGATTTTAAATATTCCTCTTTATGTTGAAATAACCCTTCTCCAAAAAACTGCCCTAATATTTCTTTTGGAGCCAAAAGTTTACAATTTCTTTCTCCGAAAAAATCAGGAAAACTTGAAAAGGGATATTTTTCTAAAAACTTCAACGCTTCTTTTTCATTGTAAAGCCCTTTTTCTCTCCAGTCTGGTTGATAAACATCTAAGACATTAATGATGTTTATATATTTAAAAACCGCCTCGAACTGCGATTCTTTTTTAATAGGGATAATTTTGGTGGGTCTCTCAAAAAGATTTCCTTTTCGGTTATGTTTTAAATTGTAATATTTAGCAAAACCGTTATGGCGACATTGCAGGTATCTTGAAATTCCATCCTCTGTATTTGAGACTAAAATTTCGTGGATATGATTAACCACTAAAACAAAACTTAAGCAATAAACCAATGGAGGGTGAGGAGTAATGATAAGTCTTTTAGGAACTTCTTCCCCATTAAGAATAGCCTGGGCCGCACTCTCAATCTTTTGACGATAAAAATTGGGGGCAGGACTTCCAATATTGGCAACATAAGATTGAAAGATAAATCTTAAAACCTCTGCTTTTCTTGCAAAAATTTTTCTCCCATCTATTGCTCGGGTAATTACATGATAAGGAACCAGAGAAGAAAATGGATTTTTTCTCATATTGAAGACATTAATCACTTTATCTCTACATTATACCCCATTTTGTTTAACATGTCATGTTAAACATTTTCTGTTTAACATGACATGTTAAACAGATTAGCGGGTTAGATAAGAAAGGAGGAAAACCCGCCACGGAGTGGCGGGTTTTCCTCTAATTGGTAATTTTTTCAGTGACTGAGGTTCTTTTGTCGGTTGGTTTATCTGCTCTCCCTTGCTTACTTACATTTTTCTTACTTAAGGACAAGTTGCGGTATCGTTTATACAGGGTTCTGGATCAGGCGGGAGAAGAAAACTAAACTTCCCCTCATCATCAATACAGAGAAACCCCCTCTCCCCTACAAGATTCGCTGTAATACAATAGCTTGCTTTGCTTGCTTTGCATTGCCTGATAGATCCTCCCAAATCTTCGATATCTCTTTGTAGAGTAGCCAAATCAGGATTTACTAGATTCAAAGAATTACCTTCAGCACAGAGATCTTCAAATCCATTTGGACTCTCTAAATATATCCTCTGAGCCACTTTTTTTATCTCTGCCACATTTAAGGCAATATTTGAGTTTCTGCTCTTTATAATCGCGCTCCTGCCAAATACAACAACAATGGCAATAAAAATTCCAAAAATTGCCAATATTAACAAGAGTTCAATTAGGGTGAATCCTTTTGGGCGCATTTCTCTTGGCAAGAATCTCTAAAAATTTATTATGGACATCCAGCAGCACTAAGACAGTGGGAGGTTGTTTCTTTGGGTCTACCAACAGCATCAATACACCAATAAGTACGTCCTCCATCTGGATTCAATTCTGCGCTCACACAATACCCATCAACATCTCCGTAACATCTCAGATCCAAAGTCCCACCCTGCTGGTCTTGGATATCTGACTGAAGCACTTCAAGTTCTGGGATTGTTATATTTAAGCTTTCAGGGGAAGTACAAAGATTTGCATAGGAACCACGATCATCATATATTATCGCCGCCTGAGTCCTTGCCTGTGCCAGATTAGATTTAATTGCGGCATTTCTTGCTA
>JAJOKZ010000052.1 GCA_021129555.1 Minisyncoccota bacterium | reverse complement strand
AGACATTGATAAACCTTGCTTCAGAGAGGGGTTACTCAAAATGATCCCAATTTTTTTAAAAAGTGTTTAACATGACATGTTAAACATATACGAGTGACTATGTTCTTGAAGGGATTGAAGGGACGAAAAACAGAGTTGACTCCTTTTTCATGACTGGAAATTTATTTTATCAAAATCAGAAAAAAAAGGCCCTGAAAAATCAGGACCTCATCATTAATTCGCCAATACTTCTGCCGCTCCTTAAGAAGGCTCTTATCTTTTCTTTGTCCCAAAGTTTTCCTCCTTTGGAAACCGAATAATACTCATAAATTTTTTCAATCCAGGCTTTATCTTCCAAGACCAGAAGATCCTCAGCAAAGACCAACATTACCTTCAGATCGACCTTCTTAAACTCTTGCCAGGCTCGCCTCATATGATAGAGCTGGGTCAACAGACCCAAATCTTTTAGCTTCTTTTTCTGGATAATCTTTTTGACATTTTGGGCATTCTGACGAGTAGTCCTGCTTTTCTCTTCCAAGATAATATGGCTTTCCGGAACTTTATATTCCTTGATTAGAAAATCAGCTATTACCTGAGCTTCAGAAGGATATCTTTTGGCCTCTAAATGAGCTATTGGATTAAAGAAACTCCTTTTCTTCAAAATCTGACCATCCAGAGAATATCTTATTCCAAAATTGTGACCACCAGTAAGAATTAAAAGTTTGCTCACTCTTTGCTGATAGGCAATTCCCGCTGCCCTTGCTCTCATTTCCGTAAAAAGGGGGAATCCATAAGTTCCATCTTCCTTTCTGAAAACCTGACTTCCCAAGACAATCAGTCCGTCCAAACTCTCCATCTGGACCTCCTTTCCTTATTCAGTTTTGAGATACTACCTGAACTTTAACAGAATCTTGTCTAAATGTCAAATAATATAGTTAGTAGCTACCCAAGTTCCATCTTTTCTTTGTTGAATTTTTAAATCGTGCCAAGTTACTCCTTTTATTATCACCCCTATTCTTTTTAATTTTTTACCAGTTAAAATTCCTTCTATATTTTTATTATTAAATTTTTTAAAAGAAATTTTGTAATAAACTTCTTGATTGATCTCTGCTAAATATAATAGCTCACTCAAGAAGTCAATTAAAAGAGAGGGCAAATCTTGAGAAGAAATTTTAATCTCTCTTTTAATATCTTTGCCTTTGCCTTGATAATTGGCTCCTTTAAACATTCCAAAGAGAGCTGCTTCAAAAAGCTCTTTTTTATCTTTGCCAAAAGCTCTGATTTTTAAGTCAGCTGGGTGAGGTAGAATTTCAAATCGTGCAAGACCCGGCCTTGCATAATTATGCAAGACTCGGCCTTGCATCTTTTGCATTTTTTTGTATTTTTTTGAATTCTTGATGAACAATTTTGCGCTCATCCCAGGGAATTTTTCTGCCTCCCTCAACACACATCCAAGGCTCAGCCCCCTTGCCAGTGATGATGACTATATCGCCAGGCTCTGCTAATTGCAATGCTTTTTTAATAGCTTTTTTTCTATCTAAAATTTCAAAAACATTTGACATTTGATATTTGAGATTTAGAATTCCAGATTTTATCTGAGATAAAATCTGGTTAGGGTCTTCATCGTAGGGATCTTCATTAGTCAAAATAATCTTGTCACAATACTGCGCTGCTATCTTTCCCAGCTCTGGCCTTTTCCATTTGTCTCGGCCGCCTCCACAAGAACCAAAGACACAAATCATTTTTGAATCTTTAGTTTTTAATTTTGAATCTTGAATGGTTTGATAAACGCTCTTTAAGGCGTTAACAGTATGAGCATAATCAACAATTACGACAAATGGTTCTTTAATAACCACTTCCATTCTCCCGGGAATAACTTTCACTTCCTCCAAGGCCTGCTGACAAGTTTTAAGATCAATTTTCTGGGAGAGTCCAACACAAATTGCCGCTAAAGCATTATATTTATTAAAATCACCTATTAAATGAAGTTTGAATTGAGTATTTTTGGTATTAATATCCCCCTTGTTTAAACCATAAGTATATTTTTCTTTTGCCGGAAACTGCAAAAAATATTCAGCATTCTCATCCTCTAAGTTAATAATGTGGCAGTTTTTGGTGACTTGAAAAAGCTTTCCATTCATCTGGCGCATTTTTTCAAAGGAACCATGGGCTTCAATATGTTCTGGAGTAATATTGGTTAAAACCGCTACCTGAAAATCAATATAGCGATGACGGTATTGTTTAATCCCTTCATCAGTGACTTCTAAAACAGCGTATTGACATTTAGCTTTTACTGCTTCTCTTAAAAATTTTTGGATTTTTAAACGGCCAGGCATAGTCATCTTTAAAGTATTTTGCCATTCTTTTGCACCGATTTTGAATCTAATAGAAGAAATAGAGGCAACTTTATATCCGGCTTTTTCTAAAATTTTAGTTATTAAACTTACTACGGTAGATTTGCCATCAGTTCCCGCTACTCCAATTACTTTTATTTTTTTAGAAGGAAAACCATAGAAAAAAGCACCCAAAAAGGCCAACAAAAAATGATACCAACTTAGCAAAAAAGCAGGCACAAATTTTTTAATTATCTTTTTCATTTTCATTTTCATCTTATCTCAAAACCCAAAAAGAAAAAAGGGGGATTAATTCCTTGCTTTGAAAAAAATCATGCTAAATCTAATTTTACCTGCCAAAAACCCTTTATTTGCAAGGCCTCCCAGCCCACAGCGCTGAATATGAAGGGGAAGTTGTTGAAAGAGAAGCAAAAAGAATAGAACAAATTATAGAAAATATTTTTGTATCGGAATTTGAAAAATTCCGATAAAACAGAAGGGGGGGTCGGGCGCAAC
>JAJOKZ010000037.1 GCA_021129555.1 Minisyncoccota bacterium | reverse complement strand
TATCAATGTCTCCCACCCCGCCTTTGTTTAACATGTCATGTTAAACATGCGGGGTGGTTTTGTATTTTTGAGGTATTGAGTTATTATTATATTGATGAGAATTTTGGCAATTGAGACATCATGTGACGATACCTGTATTGCTATAGGAGAAGGCAAAACCTTTTTTGATTTTAGCATTTTAGATGGTATTGTCTCTTCACAAATAAAAATTCACAGACCTTTTGGAGGGATTTGGCCCACCCTTGCAAGAAGAGAGCATCAAAAAAATTTGGTCTATGTATTAAAAAGGGTTCTAAAAGAAAGTGGTCTGCTTAAAAAAAATAAGAAAGAGAAAGAAGTTTCCAAAGAAAAAATAGAATCTCTTAAAAAAATTTTCAAAAAAGAATCTCTACTTTTTAAAAAAACTTTAGAATTTTTTAAAAAATATCAAAAACCAAAAATTGATGTAATTGCTGTAACTGTTGGGCCAGGACTGGAGCCCTGTCTCTGGACAGGAGTAAATTTTGCAAAGGCATTGAGTTTATATTTTGGCACAAAAATTGTTCCTGTAAATCATATTGAGGCCCATATCTTTGCAAGTTCTCTTTCAAAAGAAAAAAGAGAATTATTAAAAAGTCCAAAAAGAATTTTTCCAGCAGTTTGTCTAATCGTCTCCGGGGGCCATACTCAACTTATTTTTGTTAAAAAATTGGGAAAATATAAAATTTTGGGCGAGACAAGAGATGATGCAGCAGGGGAGGCATTTGATAAAATTGCAAGAATTTTGGGACTCCCCTACCCTGGAGGACCAGAGATCGAGAAATTAGCAAATTATCAAATGGATGAGTTGTTAACTAATCAAGTGGTGAAATTACCAAGGCCAATGATTTATTCAAAAAATTATGATTTTTCATTTTCAGGACTAAAAACAGCGGTCTTGCATGATTACAAAAGAAGATCCAAGAAAATAAAAGAATCGAGGGAATATATTTCTTTGATGGCAAAAGAGGCCCAAGAAGCAATTGTTGAGGTTCTGGTAAAAAAAACAATTAAGGCCCAAAAAGAATTTGGGGCAAAATCAATTATTTTGGGAGGTGGAGTTTCTGCAAATAAAAGACTAAAGGAGGTTTTTCAAAGAGAAATTCAAAAACTCAAAAAACCCTGCCTTTTTATTTTCCCTGAAAAACGCCTTGCCACAGATAATGCAGAGATGGTTGCCTTTTGTGGGTATTTTGGGGCAAAAAAATCTGATAAAATAAAAAATTGGAGAAAAATTAGGGTTTATCCTAATCTAAAACTTCAATGATTTTATACTTCTTTTTAATCACCCTCTTGGGATTTCTGCCAAGTCTGATATGGCTTTCTTTTTATTTAAGAAAAGATATTCATCCAGAGCCAAAAGAGATGGTTATAAAAATTTTTATTCTTGGAATGGGCTCTGCAGTCCTTGCTGCCTTTCTGGGAATATTGCTTTTGGATTTTTCAGAAAGTATAAATCTGCCCTTTTTCTTCTCATTATTTTTTCAGGTATTTGTGGCAGTAGCCCTAATTGAGGAAATTGCAAAGTATTTACCCGTTCGTTTTTTTGTCTTAAATGATCCGGAATTTGATGAACCAATCGATGCAATGATTTATATGATTATCTCTGGCCTTGGCTTTGCTGCTCTTGAAAATATTCTTTTCTTGCTTAGATCAGCTTTAGCAGGGGAGGCTTTTTTTGGCACCTTAATTGTTCTCTTTGGAAGATTTATTTCGGCCACATTTTTGCATGCTTTAGCTTCTGCAAACATCGGTTATTTTTTGGCACTTTCTATTTTGAAAAGAAGAAAAAGAATCTTCTATTTTGTTCTAGGTATCTTGCTCTCAACTACATTGCACGGGATTTATAATTTTGCTATAAAAATAAATGAAGATAAAATTTGGCATATAAGCGAGCAGATATTATTAATTTCGGCAGGGGTGTTGCTCTTTCTGGTATTTCTAACTTTCTTTCAATTCAAAAAAATTAAAAAATTAAAAAGTGTCTGTGAAGTATGAGTTTTTTATTTAAAAGAAGAAAAAAGGAAGAGAAAAAGGAAGACTGGCTCAAAGAAAATTTAGTTGGAGAGTTGGCAATAGATGCCTATGAAACTCCAAAATATATAGTTATCCAATCCCCTATTGCAGGAATTACTCCAAGAGATATTGAAATTTCTTTGGAAGATGGGATGTTGATTATAAAAGGGAAAAGGCAAAGACCAGAGAGCACAGATAAAATAAAAAAATATTTTTATCAGGAGTGCTTTTGGGGAAATTTTGAGAAAAAATTAATTCTGCCAAAAGAAGTTGATATTACAAAAGCAAGGGCATCAATGAAGAATGGAGTTTTGACATTAAAAATTCCTAAATTAAAAGAGAAAGAAAAAGAGGAAATAAAGGTTGAGGTTGAGGAAGAATAGATGAAAAATGGGCAAAATTTCTTGCCCATTTTTGTGTCCCCGGCAGGATTCGAACCTGCACCCCTTATTGGGATGTGGTCCTAAACCACACGCGTCTGCCAATTCCGCCACGGGGACATACTACAACCCACCCCTTCTTTTAAAGAAAGGGTGGGTAGGTGTCAAGGTAGTGACTACTTAATAGCAGAAAAATAGGGCAAACCGAGGATTGATTATGAAGTTCCTCTGCCAGGGAATTCTGGGAATTCTGGTACCGCTCTTCCAATAACAGCCGCTACCAAAGCAATAACACCTCTTGCAAGCATTCCTACTGCAAAACCAATTAAGGCATAAATCAAAATCTTGCTTGCCTTTCCCTGTTTCTCAGGATTTCCACCAGCAGTTACAAACATATAGCCAGCAACCAAGACCATAATTACAACCACTGCAATCAAAAAAGTAAATATCCAGTTTGTAATTCTTGTAACTAAATTAAGTACTTCTCGAGCGTCCCATCTAGGAAGTTGTGCTGGTTCTATATCTGGTGCTGCTGCTGGTGCTGGTGTTATTCCTCCTCCTGCTCC
>JAJOKZ010000022.1 GCA_021129555.1 Minisyncoccota bacterium | reverse complement strand
TGTCATGTTAAACAGGTTTTTGGTTTTTCGGTGTCATTTTATATTGTAGAATACGCCTCTCTTGCCATCCTTTCAATTGACTTTTAAAATTGAAATTATAAAAATTTTTGGTAGAATAAGAATATCAGAAAATGCCGGAGTGGCGGAATTGGAAGACGCGATGGACTCAAAATCCATTGCCCCAAAAGGGCGTGTGGGTTCAAATCCCACCTCCGGCACCTCGCTTCGCTCGGTGTAAACTGCTAATTGCTCCTGCTAAAATATCAGAGGGCCAGTGAAGCCCACAATAAATTCTTGCAAAGCCTATCAAAAGGCTCACAAATAAAAAAATGCTTCATAGTCTTTTGTTGTAAAAATAAATTGCAAAAGAAAGAGCAAAATAAAAAGAGGCGTGACCCGATGGAAAAGAGGCGGTGGGCTTGTACTCAATTAAAAGGCTTACTGTATTTTCAACAAAAGGGCGGTTTCTGAAATAAAAGTAAATACCCTGAATATTTGGCAAAAAAAATGCCAAGCCAGTCAAGAAATAAATTCTTGGCCGCTATTTTGTTGAGCGCCTCAAAAATTAAAAAATCTAAATTCATCTTCTTTTAATTTTTAATTTAGGTAGTTTGTTTTGAGCCACAAAAATAAAGCCCAGGGATGCAATTGAAGCAAAAATAAAGCCAATTTGGGGCTTCGGCAAAAAATAAAATACACCGGCAAAAGGTAATAACCACAAAAGAAGAAATGCGAAATAAGCATTGTATGTTTCGGCCCAATTCTTGCCATTATCTTTCCTCCAAGAACTACCAAAACTCCAAAAAGCCCGTAAACTTCTGCCCAAAAAAGAAGGGTTAAAGGCAAGGCATAATAAAAACTCAAATGTCAAAAGTCAAAACTATTTAATATCTTTTTTTACAATTTGGCCAGGGAGGGTGGTTTTGTGGGGCCAGATTTTGCGACCCGGATAAACCAAGGTTCCAATTCCTGTTTTTGTACCTTTTCCAAAAATTGTGCCGAATTTTTTTCTTTTTGTATCAATCAATCTTCCATTTAGCATTGTTTTTATTGTGGCTTTATCATGGCGCAAATTGGCAATAATTGTTCCTGCCCCTAAATTACATTCTTCATCAATAATTGAATCTCCCACATAAGATAAATGGGCAATATTTGTATTATCATAAATAATTGAATTCTTAATTTCCACTGCCTGCCCAATTCGGCAATTGTTGCCAATTATGGTACAACCCCTGATAAAACAATTCGGTCCAATTGTGCAATTTTCTCCTATAAAAACTGGCCCAATAATATACGATCCTACTCTAACTATGCTTCCTTTGCCAAGAATTAATTTTCCCTTAATTGTTGCCCCTTTTTCAATTTTTCCCTCAATTTTTTTCTTTGCTTTTTTGAAAAAAAACTCTTGAGCATCTAAAAGATTCCAAGAAAAAGAAATAGGAACCCAGTTTTTTGCCTCAATAAAATGCAAAATTTTTTCCTTTGCGAATTTTCTTAAATAATCAGGGAACTCATATTCTCCTCTTTTTGACTTTTCGATTTTGTATTTAAAAATCTCTTTTGGAAGATAATAAACCCCAATATTTGCAAGATCTGAAACTTTTCTTTTCGGTTTTTCAATAATATCTTTAACATAGTTTTTGTTTTTTGGAATAACTGCAGCAAAATTGGAAGGGTTTTCTGTTTTCTTTACCAAAATCGCTGGGAAAAATTTTGTCAATTTTTTTAGATCTTCTTTAAAATAAAAATCATCTCCGTTTAGGAGAAGAAATTTATCTTTCAGATAAGGCTTTGCAATTTTTGCTGCATCGCCTGTCCCCTTTGGTTCTTTTTGCCAGACATATTTAATTTTTAGCCCACTATGATTCTTTCCTATTTTTTCTTGAATCATCTCTCCCTTATATCCCACAACCAAAATTACCTCTTTTGCAATTCCTTTTAGTTGCTCCAAATTATGCTCAAGAATTGATTTTCCAAAAAGTTTTATAAGAGGTTTTGGCCGAGTTAAAGTTAAGGGTTGAAGCCTTGTGCCATTTCCTGCACAAAGAATAACTGCCTGCATATTTTAAGTATATCAAAAAATTAATAAAATATAAGGGCTCCTTTTTCAGGAGCCCTCCAAGGTTGCATAAGTTTCGTCTTCTGAGATTTTGAAGTCATCAAAAATAACAGGAATTAACTTTTGAACGGTTTTGAGAAGCTGTACCATTGTTAATCTGATCTCCCAATGCGCATCGGGGGCACATCTTAATTCAAAAATACGCTTCCATTCTCTAAAGTTGGCAGTAGTTACGATTTCTGTAGAGGTAGCAATTGGAAGAACCTGTCTTGCATCCTGTGCCGCCCATCCTTTATTTCTCAGTTCTCTATAAACTTGCTCATTAAGATTGAACCAATCTTGCAAGGTAAGGGAGGCCTGCTTCCCATCAGGGAGGGAGATTTTAATACTCTCGCTTGCCTCTTTGTGTGGAGGAATAATTAATCCCAATTGCCTTTTATCAACATATCTGGTTGATTCCTGCGTGTAAGAAGCCAATCGGTGTCTTACTAATTGATGAGTGAAACCACGAGATACATCAAAAAATCTTACAGTCATTGCTGAGTGTTCCAAAACCGACTCATGACCTAATTTCCTCAACATCTCAATAAATTTCTCAGCAGATCCGGGAGAAATTTTATGATGAGATTGATACGCAGTTCTGCCAGCTTTTTCAATAAGTTCTAAGGGACTCTCTCCATTCAATCCCGCCAAAATTGCCAAAATTTTAAACTTGCCCGGTGGCTTTAAAATTTTTGCCATTCTTCTCGCCTCCTTTTTTAATGTGCGCTTACACCTGATATTTTATGTTTATCCTAAGCTCCTCTATAAGTCAAATAAATATGACGAGAACTGTTCTCGTCATATTATCATCTCGGGTTCTGTAATAAAAATACCCGCATTTACAATATACTGATATATGTTTAACATGTCATGTTAAACACTTTTTTAAAAAATTGGG
>JAJOKZ010000044.1 GCA_021129555.1 Minisyncoccota bacterium | reverse complement strand
ATAATAGATATGTCCTTGTATCGGAATTTGAAAAATTCCGATACAACAGAGGGGGGTCGGGGAAGCACAAACCGCTCGTTATACTCGCTGTAATTGCTTCGCAATTAAGGGGTGTTCCCCCGTGTCGGAAGACAGGGAGGCCGAAGGCCGACCGCCAGACTACAACCCGCCCACCGCGTCCTCCCAAGCTTCGCTTGGGCCCCTACCGAGGGTGTCTGGAGAACATAAGCGAAGCAAGCCGAAGGCGAGCGCTCGAGCCCGAGCGAAGCCCCGTTAGAAATCGGAGATTTCTAACGGGGCGAAGCGAGGCCTATGTTCCAGGTATACTCTCAGCTACTTAGCAGCGGCAACAGATTGATCTGACCATTTGCCGCAACGGTCCCCCCAACGAGCAACAATTTTATTCTCAATTCTTGCCTCAATTATTTCACATTGATTAGGACAAGCCTGGCATTGAAAAGATGTGCATCTGATATCTTTTTTAGCTATTTCCCAGCCCCGAAATTTTGTCTCTCTGAGATTCTGCTCTTTTGTTAATAAAGCCACGCCAAAAGCTCCCATTACTGTATTATATTTTGGCACAATAATTTTTTCTCCTAAAGCCTCCTCAAAGGCCTTTCTCATTCCTAAATTTTCACTCACTCCTCCTTGAAAGACAATTGGGGGTAATATCTTCTTTCCTTTGCCAACATTGGCTAAAAAATTACGAGCCAAGCCCTGGCAAAGACCAGCCACAATATCTTCTATTTTATGGCCAACTTGTTGTTTGTGAATCATATCTGACTCGCAAAAAACTGTGCATCTGCTTCCAATATGAGTAGGATTTTTTGATTTGAGGGCTAACTTGCCAAACTCTTCTACGGGAATTCCTAATCTAAAGGCCTGGGCATCAAGAAAGCTACCCGTGCCAGCAGCACAGATAAGATTGAGGCCAAAATCAACCACTACTCCATTTTCTAAAATGATGATTTTTGAGTCCTGACCTCCAATTTCAATAACTGTTCTCACATCTGGCACAAAAAATGAAGCACCCTTGGCCTGGGCAGTAATTTCATTTTTGACCAAATCTGCTCCAGTTATTACTCTGGCTAAATATCTACCTGAACCCGTTGCTCCTATCCCAGAAAGCTCAATATTTTTAGGATTAGCAAAATTTTTCGCTAATTTTTCCAGACCAACTTTCACTGCTCTAATTGGATCCCCTTCTGTTCTTAAATAAAGATAATCTAAAATTTTGTCTTCTTGATCAATCAAGACAAATTTAGTAGAGATTGAACCAACATCAATGCCTAAATAATATCTCATAATTTCTGGGCCTTTAATAAGTCAACAAAGGCTTCTAATCTGGTTATTAAACCAGTTTCTGAACTTTGCTCATCAATAGAAAAGGATAAAAAAGGAATCTTTTTTTCTTCTTTTATTTGTTGTAAAATTGGTCTGACAGTTGTCTCTGGCATACAACCCATAGGTAGCAAATGAATTATCCCATCGTAGCCCTCTTTGGCATATTCTATCATTTCAACCACTGTCAATAGACCATGGCCACCAACTGGTGATTTCAAATAGGGGGAAGCAATTTTTTGGGCCCTCTTTCTCTTCCAGGGAAAAAGGCCATGCTTTATAAACTCAGAAAGGGTTAACTTTCGGGAAACATCAACTCCCAGTTGGCCCAATTTTTTCTCAATCTGATAATTTGTCATTCCATCAATAACAGTGAAAATTTCCCCAATAATTCCTACTTTAGGAAATTTTTGATCTTTTTTCAACTCAATTTTGGCAAAACTCTCTTTGATTTCTCTTTTAAAAGAAAGCAATTTTCCCAATTTTTTTATTTTCTTTAATTGCTCCAATAACCCTTCCATTACTCTATCAGTCTCGCCTAAATTTCTCTCTCTGGGCCTTAAAAAACGAGCTTTTCTCTCAATTTCTTCAATCAATTTTATTTTTTTCAGGCAAAAATAAGTAGCCAGGCTCATCTTAAAAAAAGAGACTCGGGCGATTTTTTTCAATCGGAGAAAGATATCAGGTCCAAGGCCAATAACAGAAACTTGGAAACCTGCCTCCCTTAAGGCTTTTTCTTGTAATTTAGCATAATATTTTTGGCGACAGAGCCCGGGATTTTGCCAGATAAAAATAAGATTGGCCCCTTTTTCAATAGCCCTTAGATAATTTCCCATATTGACTTTAAAGGGAAAACAATACATCTCTGGGGAAATTTTAGCTCCCCTTTCAATATCAAAAGGAGTAGTTTTTGGCGGCAAAACATAATTTAGGCCAATTTTTTCAAAAAGGCTCTCAAAGGCAATATCATAATTACCAAAATGGGGAAAAGTAACTTTCATTTTTTACAAGGTGTCAGCAAAGGCCTCTAATCTTGTTAAAAGGCCTGCTTCCCCAGTATGTTCATCAATGATTAATTGTAAAAAGGGAATTTTTTTAATTTTGTACTCTTTTTCCAAATATTCCCTTAAAACAGCATCACAGCCACACTGAAAAGCAGAGATTTCAATAGCTCCGGAAAGTTTTGGGCAATCTTTCAAAATTTTTCTTGTTTTCTCAATCATCTCCTGAGCAAAATCCCAGTGCAAGACTTTGGGCAAAAAATTATCAGGAACCTTTTCTATAGTTATTATTTCCAAACCTAATTTTTTCAGCTTTTCCTCTATTCTTAGATTAATATATTCGTCAGCTAAATTATAGGGGTGGCTGATTAAAACTATTTTTTTTCTCTGAGATTTAATTTTTTTTAAATATTCCTGATTTTCTTTTTCTTTTAAAGTTTCTTTAGTCTTTTTTGCTTTTTCAAAGGCTTGATTTATTTCTCTGCCACTTTTTTTTAATTCTCGGCCTATTAAAAAAGCGGTTTTCTTTAAGGATTTTTTATTGAGATCTATTAAAGGAGCTAAAATTTTATTAGAAACCAAAAACTTGGCAATATCAGGAATTCCCAAAAATCTAGGACAGGATTGATACCCTTTTCTTAAACTTTTAATTCTGGGAAGAAATATATAATCAACTTTATCCTCTAATTCCAAAAGATGACCTTCAAAGACTTTAACTGAGAAACAGGTCTCATGGTCAGCAACTTTTGTGCCCTGTTCAATAATTTTTTTATTAGTTAAAGGAGAAAGCAAAACTTCAAAACCTAAGTTTTCAAAAAACACCTCCCAAAACCAAGGCATCTTATAATAAATTAAAGCTCTGGGTAGGCCAATTGTCATATTAGATTGAGTTAAAGTTTGTCTTTTTATTAAGGGAAAATTTTTCTCTTCCACCAAGCGCCTTTGAGAAAGTCCTTTAAAATCCGGCTGCCTCTTTCTTGCTTTTCTGCTTGTTTGCCTTTGTATTTTTTAATTCCCGCTGGAGCTCATCTATGACCTCATTGAAAGCAGTAAAAATATTTTCAGCTACTA
>JAJOKZ010000048.1 GCA_021129555.1 Minisyncoccota bacterium | reverse complement strand
ACCAGCAGTAACTTTAACTTCAATTGCCAGAGTGCTCACTCTGATATCCTCACCATTTGCCCTAAAGCAGAATCGAGCCAAAGGAACATTGGTTGCACTCTGGGCGACATTCCCAGATGGTGAGTCAGCGCAGACAGAAACAGTAAGCGTTCCGGTATTAATCCTTGTTCCAGCATCCGGTGTTGGCTCAACTACAGTAAAGGGGCGTCCTCCAACTAATGGAGAAGTATATACATTATAATGAGTGTCTTTTACAACAAAGTCCTCTGCTTCTCTAATCGTGAATTTGAATGATCTGCCAGTTCCAGTTGGAACATTACCTTTTAGGACAAATATCCTTGTCTGTCCTTTGGTGATTGTGTATGGGCTGGCAGACATATCAAATACCACCTTGTTGTCTGAGCCGATATTAACAGGTCCGGCAATGGTTTTTCCTGCAACCTCTAATTTGAGATTCTGAACATCATCTATGGCAATAGTTCCAATCATTGTCAAAACAATTTTCTCAATTGCCATATCCTGATCTGAGGCCTGGACAGAAAATCTCCAGAGTTCATAATCAGTAACTCCAGGGTCAACTGTGGCTGGATATGTGGTGTAATTTGAGATATTTACATATCCAAGATCTGCCACAGTTGCCACTCCCATTGCATTACCCCTGATTGGGAAATCGCCATTTACAGAGGAAGCATTTGAAACAATGTAATCTGCAGATTCAATTCCAAAGACAATAGAGGTAACGGTTGCATCTATTGGGTAGACATCTACTTTTACAGTAATCTCCTTTGAGTCACCTGCTGGAACTGTGAAGAGACCATCAGCATCAGTAAAGGTCACAATCTGGGAAATAAAGGAGGTATGTTCGGCAATTTTTGTATCTCCATCATAGAGATATACATTTGAGACATCTGCATCACTGGAGATGCCTGTCCTTTTGAGTTTCAAGGTGGTGACAGTTACATCTTGATTATCACCATTTGTGAAGACAAATTTGGCAACATCTGCTCTAACCTCAGCAACTAAACCCCCTTTGTCTCTTAGAAGATAACCGGCTGGAGGTGTGTCATCTGCCAAGGTGACTGTTAAACCTGCCTCAACAGGTTGCTCTTCTTCTACAGGAGGTTGTTGTTCAGCAGGAGGTTGTTCTTCAGGGGGTGGAACAGGGGGTGGAACAGGTGCAGCGGCTAAAAGTTCATTTAATTTCTTTCTTGTGGTTTGACCAACAAAACCAGTACCAGAGGTTAAACCCCAAGGAGCCAGGACATCATCAGCATATTTCTCTTGAAAGGCAATTACTGCCCTCTTTGTCTTTGGACCAAAATAAGGAGTTCCGGTCCAGGGCTCATGATCTGGTACCTCTACCTCCAAAACTTTTTTCAGATAAACAACATCCTGATCATACATTCCAATTTTTAAGTTCTTTTCAAATTTGAAACCTTCAGGAATTCCTTCATAAACGGGGCCTGCTGGTGGTGCCTCCTCACCTGCCTGTAATGCTTCAAGTTGTGCCTGATATTGGGCAAGTTGCTCCTGAAGTTGGGCAATCTGTTTCTGAAGCTCCTCTATTGTTAATGCCCCGGCAGATGGGCCAGCAAGCATTACAACAACAGAGAGAACGGTTAATAGGGCAAAGAATTTTTTAGCAAGACTCATAGTTGGATTTGTTTAATTATTGATTAATGATTACTGATTGTTTCCCTGCCCTTTTGTTTCGACCTTTTGCCAAAGAGATTGGCGGCAGGGTTTTCGACCTTTAATTTTTTGCCGCTGGGCCGACCCTAAAAGGCCAGCGGCCGAACTTTTCATTGGTTATTTGGCCAATTTGTCAATCAGTCAGAATTTGTAATTTTTAAAATTTTCTCGAGGGCTGATAAATAATTTTGATTATTATAATCCTTCTTTGCCTCTTCAAGCAAGAGTTTTTCCTCATCTCTTAAACTTCTATTTTCAAGCATTGCAAGCGCTGTCTCAACCTGGATTCTATAAATTTCTGTTTCAATCATTTGTCTTGTCTTTTCTTTTAACTTATCTGTCGCCTCCTGAATTTCTTTTCCCTCGGCTCCAAGAGTTGCCAGTTTATTTTCTATTTCTTTAACTTTTTTTACCAAATTCTCTGTCTCTTTTGGGCTCTTTGGTCTTTTGGGAAGTTTTGTAACTGCTTTATTTAAGGCCTCTTTTGTTTCTTTGACAATTTTTTCTTTATTTTCAAAAGTTTCTGCCTTGGCTAAGTTCTCTGTTGCTTTCTCTAAATAATAATTATAATCATAAAAATCGTTTTTAGCAAAATCGTTTTTAGCAATTTCAACAACGGTTGAATCAAAATCTCTTGATAAGGGTAAATGAGACAACCCAAGAAAGGCAACAAAAATTAAAAATGCCAAAATTGGAGCAAACACAAAAGCAGGTTGTCTTACAATCTCTTTAAAATAAAAACTTACCGGCCATCTATCATCTTCTCCCAAAATTTCTTTTCTTGTTTTCTTTGCCCAATTTTTTTGAGGCCTGATATTTTGAAGCAATTGAAGTTTTTTGACAATTTCTTTCTCATCCATACCTCTATTAAATAAGACGAAAAAATCCAAATTTTATTACACTTTAAGATGGTTTTTTAAAGAATTTATTGCCCGATGAATCATAACCCTTACCGCATTTTCAGATTTGCCCAAAATCTTTGCAATTTCTTCAACTGAAAGATTGTCAAGATAGTACCATAAAATTACATCCTGATATTCCTCTTTTAGTTTAGAAAGCGCCCTTTGAATTTCTTCAATCTCTAATAGAAGGAGGTCTTTTTTTTTTGCATTTTGGACAAGTTCTTGGGTTTCTTTTACCTCTTCAATTGAGATTTCTTTTTTGACCGAATATGATCGATAATGGTCAATAATTAAGTTTCTGGCCGTTTTATATAAAAATGCTTTTGGGTTTTCAATCTTTTGAGAATTGTCCTTTTTTAGAGTTTTCCAAAACCTTAAAAAAACCTCTGAGGTAAGGTCTTCGGCTATCTGTTGAGAATTCACCTTTATAAATACAAATCGGTAGATTTTCTCAACATATAGATTGTAGATTTTTTTAAAATATCGAGGTGTTAGTTTGGCCATATTTTGTTCTTAAAATTCGGACACTGACCGCTTTTAATTTTGCTGGCCGTTTTCTGTCCGTATTCTGTCCGCTTTCTATTTAATTAAAGTATATAGAACATCTTTTTGTCCCAACCTTTTTCTTTTAACAATTCCCTCTTTTATTAAACTCTCCATATCTCTTCTTAATGTTCTTTGACTTACCTGAAAGAAGATATTTTTAATTTCTGATAAAGTGATTGATTTTTTATAATTTAGAAGTTGAAGAATCTTTGCTTTTCTCTCCTTTGGGGAAAGTTTCTCCTGACCTCCCTCAAATTTCTTTGGAGAAGATTCCTCTTTCTCAATGCTTGTTCGAGAACTTACCCGAGAAATTGTTCGAGGTCTTTGCTCGGATAGTTTCTGTTGAGGTGTAACCTTGACAAGTTTTTGGAGTTTTTGATATTCGGTTTTCAAAATCTCTATATTTTTTTCATTAACCCAATTTTGGGTCTTTGCAATTTCAAAATATCCAAAAAGAGTTTCTAAATTACTAAAAATCTCTT
>JAJOKZ010000054.1 GCA_021129555.1 Minisyncoccota bacterium | reverse complement strand
TGAGCGATATTTTTTATTTTAGGAGAAATTTTTCCATAACTTCCCTCCAGCATCATTGAGAGATGCCCCTTCATAATAGAAAGCGGAGTTCTTAATTGATGAGAGGCAATTGATAGAAATTCTGATTTAGCTTTATCTAGTTTTTTTAACTCTATATTCATCTTTCGAAGTTGACGAGTAAGTTTTTCTAGCTGTTCTCGTCTTTTGCTCTCATTAATTACACTTTTTACTAAAAGATACCCAAAAATAAGAAAAGTTATTAATATGGTTCCTTTCCAGAAATATTCAAAAATAGTTTTACTCCCAATAAAATTAATAAAGAGAAGGATCGCAATTAATCCTACAAAAACACTCGTTAAAACTACCTTTATTCCAAAAAGATGGTGTTTTACGATTGCATAGGCGGTAAAAGAAAGGAAGAAAATAATCGAGTAATTTCCAAATTCAGCATACTGGACACTACCTCTCAAAAGAGGCAAAATCATATTAAAAATAAAATTCATAAAAATCCAAATAAGAGCACCTACTAAAAAGTATTGGATTTGAATTTTTTTAAAAGAAGGAAAAGTAAAATATTTTTTAACTAATACAGTTATTACAAATAAAGAAAGAAAAATTGCCATTCCATAAAACCCAATACTCCCCTTAGATAAAATTAAATCTATGCCATGCTTTGTAATAACCGCATCTTTTACTATCCAATTCGTAAAAATTGAAATAAAGAAAAAGAAAATACTTACAAATAAAATAAATTTATTTAAATAAAATAATTTATTATATAATCCTAAAAAACAAACAAAAAAGAAATAAAAAGGAATATAAAACAAAGATACAGAAGCATAAGCTAACTTACTCCACCATAGAGCAGAATTAGAAGTAGGAGCAGTAATGGCCAGATAATAAAAACTAATCCAAAAACATGTTGTTATTGCCATTAAAGAAAAAAATAAATTAACCTTAGATTTCCGATTACTTAAAAATACCCATATGGCTAACCAAAGATTTAGAAGAACTACCGAAAGCGACAAAAATTTGTATGCTATTACCGAAACCATTTTTTATTTTAAGCCTTTACTGATTAAATGAAATATAAGTAATTTTTTTAGGCTTTTTAAAAAATCTTTTTTATCAGCATTAAAACCCTTAACAGCTTTTATCTTTAAAAAGAATTTTTCCCATTCGATTAACAATTTCTTTTCAATTTTCGCTTTTTTAACTTTTTGAACAATTTCTAATTTATTTTTTTTCTTTAACTCCTTGATGGTAATAATATTTTCGCTTAGTGCATAAGCAAAAATTCCACCTGTAAAGTCATTTTCGCAAATTTCTCTTTCCCAAGTACTAATCCAATTTCCAATTCTTGCCATCTTCTGAGCATAATATACTATCTCTCTTATTCTCCCTATTTCTTGGTAGCTAAGTTTGGAAAAACACATTAAATCCAAATCCGAATAAACAAAAGAAACCATATTGTAGGGAAGAAATTGCCAAAATTCCGCTTTATTTATCAAAAAAGGATTTTTGTTAATAATACAGCTATATTTTATTGAATTAAGCACTTGGGCCAAATCGTAAGAAAAAATATTTTTTATTAATTTGTAATTTGGATAATTTTTTATTTCTTTTTTAATATATTTCCAAAGGCGAAAAACAAAATTAAAATATTCTCTTTCTTTGCTGGAACAGTTTTGGAATTTTACAGAAGTAGAAGAAGAAATTTTTAAAAGTTTTTCTAAAAAAGAAGTTTTTTGAAATTTATCTGCTGTATCATCTAGTAAAACTATAAATAATGTAAGAAGGACCTTTGTTTCCGCTAAAGTGTTCTGATATTTTAAAGGCACACCGGGAAGATGCACAACTTTAAACATTCTATAAAGCCATTTCCAAATAAAATCATTCCTTTTTCCTACTTTTTCATATTCTTTTATCCATTTTTGAAGTCTTAAAGACAGTCGAGTTTTTTGGATTATTTTAATTTCTTTTCTTATTCTCTCTTCTGTTAATTCCCTCAAAATCCGGCTGATTGTCGGATATTTTTTTAGATCTTTTGAGGTGAATTCATAATATTCAAATAGAGATTTTGGTTCTTTTTTCATAAAAAATTTACTCGCCAATAATTTGAATTTGAACTTTTCTTTGACGGCTTCTATCTAGTTCAACAAATATTATTCTTTGCCATTGCCCTAATTGTAATTTTCCTTTTAAAAGATTTAATGTAACTGATGGCAAAAGATGAATTGCTTTGCAATGGGAGTGGCCGTTTTTGCATTCCCCTTCGCATACGTTAACTGTTCTTTTGGAAAAATCGTCATGTTCATATGGAATTGTGCTTGAGGCAGTATTTTCTAAATTTTTCTTTATATCTTCCAAAAGTAGAGGTTCGTTTTCATTAACTATTAAAGCGCTTGAGGTATGAAGAATTTGAATGTTAACAAGACCATTTTTTATTTTAGAGTCTTTAACAAATTCTTGAATTTCTTTTGTTAAATCAATGAAATCAAAAATTCCCTTTGTTTGATACTCTAATACTCTATGTGCTACTTTCATATGTTTTGTTTAATTATTTCTCCCTTTTAATTACAAAATCGGTAATCTTTTTTAATATTTCATTATACTGATTTTGGGGCAAGTTTCCCAAAGATTTTTTTGCTTTTTTGATGAATTTTTCACCAAGTTTGAAAGCCTCTTCTTTTGCTCGAGTTTTTTGAAGGATTTTCACAGCCCTTTCAATATCTTTTTTTGTCTTTTTTCTCTTTTTAAGAATTTTTAAGAAATTTTCTCTTTCTTTTAAGGATAACTCTTCCAATGCTAAAATAATTACCACATTTCCACCCTTCCTTTCTTCTATATCTTTTCCAATTTTTTTGCCAAATTTTTTCTCCTCTCCAAAAATATCTAAAATATCGTCTCTTATTTGAAAGGCAATCCCCAAATTAAGCCCGTAGTTTTTGAGCGCTTTTAATTCTTTTTTCTTTGCATTGGCACATATTCCACCAAGAAGGCAAGAGGCCTGAAGAAGGGCCCCTGTTTTCCCTTTTACCATTTCAAAATAATCATTCATTGTTATTTTTTTATATCGACTTTGGCAAACAAATGGTTCATTCTCTCTTCCTGATTGTTCAAAAAGAATATCTAAAATCTCTCCATCTACCAGTTTCTTTATAGTTTTGGCAAAAAGTTCGGCCACAAGAGTTGAGTTTTTTGAGCGGTTTGCTGATTGTAAAATTGTGGCAGAATAGTCAATTGCTCCACACAAAGCCATAGATTCTCCAAAACGATGCCAAAGTGTAGGTTTTTTTCGTCTCATTAAACTGTTATCAATAATATCATCGATAATTAAAGAGTAGTTGTGAATGATCTCCAATCCGGCTGCAGGATGCAAAACATCTTCAATTTTTCCACCCAACATTTTACAAGAGATAATTGCCAAAGCGGGCCTCAATCTTTTTCCTCCAGTAGAAATTGAATAAGTAACAATTTTTCGAAATTTTTTGTCAACATAAGAGATTAAAAGTTTCTCAATGATGGGATCAATAATTCTTGTTAGTTGTTTTAAAACTTTTTCGAGATTAACTTCTCTCTGAGCAGAATTTACAATTTTGTTTACTCGTAAAACAGTTCTCTGAGTAAAGAATATAGGGTTTTTTGAAATTGTTTTTTGCATATTTAAGAGATAAATTTTATTTATAGCTTTCTTTAAGAGACTGGTAACTCAACATAAAAAGTAGAACCCTTGCCTGGTTCTTCTGATTC
>JAJOKZ010000042.1 GCA_021129555.1 Minisyncoccota bacterium | reverse complement strand
TGACCCCCTTTTTAATCATCCCCCCCTTTTTTTATGATTTATTTCTCTTTGAAACTCTTCATTATTTCTTCATAACCTCTGTCTTAATTATCATCTTTGTCTACGATCTCAAACATTTCCTCATTCCAGACAAAATTTTACTCCCCGCAATTTTTATTTCATTTTTCTATTATCTTTTAAGAAGCATTTATCTTTTTTTCTTCTATAAAAATCCAACAGCTTTGCTTAATTTTTCTTATGCTCTACTTTCAGGTACCCTTTTTTCCCTGTTTTTTCTCTGCCTCTACCTTATATCTTCTGGTAAATGGATTGGGCTTGGCGATGTAAAGCTGGGATTTTTTTTGGGATTAATTTTGGGATGGCCAAAAATTATTCCCTCACTATTTATAACCTATCTTATTGGTGGTATAATAGGAATAGGGCTAATTGTTTTTAAAAAGAAAAAACCAAAATCAGAAATTCCCTTTGCTCCGTTCTTAATTACTGGATTTTTTATTGCCTTCTTTTTTGGTCAAGACCTTATAAGATGGTACTTAAATCTCACAATTCAATGAATAATAAAGGTATTACTTTACCCGAACTTTTGATTGTTATTGCAATTATTACAATTTTGACATCGGCTTCTTTTGTTGGGTATGGAAGGCGCCAAAAAGAAGTACTCCTTCAAAAAGAGACAAATCTTTTGGTGGCAAAAGCTGAACAAGTAAGAGAGATGGCAATTTCAGCAAAGCATTTTTACGGAGATCTACCTCAGGGAGGATACGGAGTATATTTTAATTTAAGTCAGCCGGAATTTTTTATTGTTTTTGCCGACTGTGACGGAGACAACCTTTTTGATTCTACAGGTACACCTTGTTCAGGCCATTCAGAGTTAGTTGAAAGAGTTGATTTAGAAGGAGGGGTTTACATCAAAAATCTATGCGCCCCATCTGTAAGCATTACCTTTGTTCCCCCAAGCCCAAATGTTTTTATTAGAACACCTGGCGAAGTATTGATAGATGAATGCGTTCTCACATTAGGAATTCAGGGCTCCACAAAGGAGAAAAAAATTCATTTTAATTCAGCCGGCCTAATATATGCTGAATAAAAACAAAAAAGGATTCACCTTAGTTGAGCTTTTGATTACAATTTTTGTTTTTACTGTTGGAATTTTGGGTGTTTATCTTATTGTTCAAAATCTTATAAGCGTTGCAAATTATGCAAAATACCGTCTAACTACTATTTATCTTGCCCAAGAGGGGATAGAGATAGTAAGAAATATAAGAGATACAAACTGGGTTGAAGGGTCTATCTGGGATGATGGTCTGCCTCAAGGCAGTAACTTTGGGGTGCAATATGACAGCACCTCCCTTATGCCAAATTATGGAAATATTCCTCTTAAAAAGGATGCTAACGGATTCTATGTTTATAATGGCACACAAGACACCCCCTTTAGAAGAAACATTTCCATTGAAAAACCAGATGATCATACTCTTATAGTTACAGTTGAGGTAAATTGGTCGGATAAATTTTCTCCAACTGTAATTAAAAGTAAGTTATATAATTGGATTCCTCGCTAATATGTGTCTTTCTCACCACCAAAAAGGATTTACATTAGTTGAACTTCTGGTTGTTTGCGGTATTTTTTCAGCTGTGGTTGTTGTAATAGCGGGCATTTTCGTCTCTTTAATTCAAATCCAAAGAGATATTATTTTAACAAAAAAAGCGCTGAGAGAGATAAATTATGCTTTAGAGTTTATGAGCAGGGCATTGAGAACAGCCAAGAAAGAGTTAGACAAGACTGAACCCTGCATTCCTTATGGATATAATTATTACCAGGCCTCAAATGATCAGATAAAGTTTATCAACAGAAACGAAAATAATGAGTGTCAAGAATTTTATTTACAAAATGGACAGATTAAATTCAAACGCCCAGATAAACCTGCCCTTTCTCTTACCTCACCTACAGTTAAAATTTCCCAATTAACATTTTTTCTTCAAGGACAATCGCAAGATGACAACCGTCAGCCCTTAGTGACAATTGTGCTTGCAGCAGAAATAGGGAACAAAAAGCTTCATTTTCAGACAAGTGTTTCTCAAAGAGATTTGGATAGAAAATATTGATCAATAATTAATAATCATTAGATCATTAATCATTAATTAAAATGAGATCCCCAAACCCACAAAAAGGATCAACCCTCTATTTTGCCTTAGTAATTCTTGCTATTTCAGGTCTTGTTGTATTAAGCATCAGCAGTCTTTTGGTTTTGCAAATAAAAGCTATCAAAACCCTTGGTGATTCAACTTTGGCATTTTTTGGAGCAAATACAGGGCTTGAGGAAGTTCTTTATTATGCATACAGAGATAAAGGAATAAATGTGGGAGATACATATTTAGGGAATTTAGATAGTATCCAGTATCAAGTAATTGTTAATGCCTCTTCAACCTGTGGAGCAATGTATTATTGCATCGAATCAATTGGGACATATCTTCCTTCTCAAACAAAACGAGCGCTTCGGGCAGGTATTTAGATACCAAAATTTCAACATATCGGAAAGAACTTAACGATATATCGGATATTATGCAACCTCCCCTTTTCTCCAAAATTCTCAAACTTGACTGGTTAATTATTCTCTCTGTTTTATTTTTGAACAGTCTCGGCCTTCTCTCTTTGTATAGCCAAAACCAGCATGGGGTAGGGTTTTCTTATTTTCAAAAACAGTTAATTTTTTTTGGGGTAGGGTTTTTTTTAATGTTTTTATTTTCTTTTTTTGATTGGCGGGTCTTCAAAGACAACTCTTATTTGGTGCTTTTCCTTTATCTTGGGGGCATAATTTTGCTTGCAGGAATTTTTGTTTTCGCGCCCCAAATCCGTGGAGTTAAAAGTTGGTATAAAATTGGCCCCCTCTCCTTTAACCCTACCGAATTTACAAAATTGGTCTTAATAATTCTTTTTGCAAAATATTTCTCTCAAAGACATATCGAGATGTATAAATTTCATCACATTATACTTTCTGGAATCTATCTTTTTATTCCTGCATTTTTAATTTATCTACAACCTGATCTTGGTTCGGTCCTTGTTTTTTTGTTTATATGGTTTGGCATATTAATTGTTTCAGGAATTAAAATAAAACACTTTTTTATTTTGGTTTTGGCAGGGACAATATTTTGTGTTTTTGCCTGGAATTTTTTATTAAAAGAATACCATAAAGAAAGAATTATCAGTTTTCTTTTTCCAGAATATGAACCTTTAGAAACTGGCTGGAGTCAAAGGCAGGCAAAAATTGCTCTCGGAAGCGGAGGATTGTTTGGAAAAGGATTTAAAAAAGGGCCTCAAACTCAATATGGTTTTTTACCAGAATCTCATACTGATTTTATATTTTCTTCCATCGGCGAAGAATTTGGTTTTTTGACATTGGCGTTTTTGTTAATTTGTTATATTCTTCTTCTTTGGCGAATTTTAAAAATCTCAACCATTGCAAATTCTAATTTTGCCCGACTTTTTTCTTTAGGTGTTTTTGTCTGGCTTCTGTCACAAATTGTTATAAATATCGGCTCAAATATCGGCTTTTTGCCGGTAATTGGTATTTCTTTACCTTTTATAAGTTATGGAGGCTCATTATTGCTATCTCTTTACATTGCCATTGGTATTCTCCAGGGCATAAAACTTCACTCGTATTTCCCAAAATCTAACCCTGCTTTATATGTGTAACATGACATGTTAAACATTTTTGGAAAAACTTTTAATCTCTCCTACATGTTTAACATGACATGTTAAACAAAGGCGGGGTGGGAGACATTGATAAACCTTGC
>JAJOKZ010000014.1 GCA_021129555.1 Minisyncoccota bacterium | reverse complement strand
GGCAACGTCGGCATCGGGACGGCAACGCCTGGTTATAAACTGGATGTAGTAGGTACAATAAGAGTAAGAGACGTCTTTGGAGCTGGTGGTAGGAATCTGATAATTGGAGACGATGTTTTTCTCACAGATATTGATACAGCTAATACTTTTGGAATTTATGGTTTGCAAGATTCAACACAAGCTCATATAAAACTTGGTTCAGCTGGCCCAGTGATTTCTGGAGTTAGTGGCAACCTCGGCATTGGGGAGACAAACCCCACCCACAAACTTCAAATAAAAGGAGATGTAGGAATCAAAAAAGGGTATTATAGCAGGCTTAATATTGTTTCAGATGATTATTGGGCAGGAATTGAAATAAGAACTCAAAATGCCCAAGAAGGACATCCCCACATTGATTTTACCAACAGTCATTCAGGTAATTATGGAGTAAGAATTTATGCGCCAAACGATGATAAATTAGTAATTTCTGGCGGAATTTTGGAAGTGGATAAAATAACAGTAAATACAGTAGATCCTGTTTATAAAATCAACAATAAAAAATATGTAACCTATCTTTTAGATATGATAGGATTGAAAGCAGAGGTAGTAGGGGAGGGAGAAGCAAAAGATGGTAAATTTGAGGTAGATTTGGCAAGGGAGCCAGAAGGTTCAGATTTATGGCTTTTTTATAATATTGTAAAAGAAGATACAATTATCCCTTTTGTTTCCTCTCAATCAGATGCAGATCTCTATGCATATATGGAAGGGTCAAAATTCATAGTAAAAATAAGAGAAGGGAATAAAAATGCCAAATTTTCATACCGTCTGATTGGCACAAGAAAAGATTATAAAGACACAGATCATTTATTAAAAGATTCAGATGTAACTAATTACATTGATATTGATGCTTTGGATGGCCAGTAATTAAGAATTATGACAAACAAAGAGATAGATAAAATTTTAAACAGATATACAAAAGAGGTTAAAAGACACATCGATGTATTAAAAGAAGATTTTGACAGTAAAGTTCAGTTAATTGCTGAGCAGCATGATTCTATTCAAAGAACTTTAGATTCCCATTCTAAAATCCTGCAATCCCATTCCCAACTTCTTGAACACCATTCCCAACTTCTTGAACACCATTCCCAAATACTAGATTCTCATACAGAGATGATTGCTTCAATGAAAGAGGATATCGAAATTATGAAGGTTGATATAAGTTTTATTAAAAATTCACTTAAACAAAAAGTAGATGTAGAAGAATTTCAAGCATTAGAAAGAAGGGTAGCCTTATTGGAAGCAAAAATAAGTAGCAAAAGAAAATAAAATTTGATAAATTAATAAAATAATATGCCCAAAAACGAAAAACTTCCCCCAAAACAATTTTTCCTCTTTTTTGGTCTTGTTTTTGTTTTGTTAGTTGTTGGGATGTATTTGATTATTATTAATGTAAGAGAAGGAAACCTTAGTTTGCAGGGTTTAAAACAAAAAGTAACCCCCCCAACACCCATCCAACCAGAGAACCAAATCTTTGAGTTTTCAGAAAGAGCAGAAACCTTTACTATTTCAACCGCCAGAGAAAAACACCCAAGTTTTATAAAAATCTCATTTGATCCTTTCAAAACAAAAGGGGGAGAGACACAAAAGCTTTTAGTTGAAATCGAAGATGCCTCAATAGTGACAAAGGTTTTTGCAGAGGTTGAAGATGAGATTGGAAAAAGAAAAATTGAATTTCAAAAAGTAAAAGAAGAGGATATTAAGACAATTTGGTTTGCTACCTGGCAGATTAAAATCACAGAAGATAAAGAATATCCTATAACTTTTTTTGCTGAAAATGAACATGGAGAAAAAAATGAAATTACTCTTTTCTGGAAGGGAGAAAAAGGGGGAAGTTTAAAAGAACAAGGTTTAAAAGATAAAGCAAAATATTATTTTACCCAAATTCAAAGAGAAACCTCAAGAAAAATTAGGAGAGTTGTTGAAAGCTTTAAAGCTTTTGCCGGCTGGATGGATGTTCCAAAATGTAACTCCCAAGACAACTTTCCTCATAAAGGTAGTTGTATAGTAGAAGAAAATCTGGCACTCTCCCAACCGATTACCGGTATTGATGGAGGCAATCTTACAATCCAGTCAGGAAAAACTCTTCAACTTAACCCAGGAGTCACTTTTGTTTTTAATCCAGGAAAATATATTACCCCAGAGGGAGCAGTTGCCTTAGCCTCAGGCGCCAAAATTCAAAAAGGATATCTCTGGATTAGAGATGCAGATTCAGATGGATGTGGCAGGGATCCAGGAGTTTCTGGAAATGTTACCTATACACCTACCACTGCGAGCCCTGGTCCTGGCTGGAGAAGAGTAAAAGATGTATCTTATTGGCCAGACCTGGACGATAATAATCCGGGGCCACCTCCTTCTTGTGTTGGAGTTTCTCCTCCCTCAGCCCCAAGCGTCTCCTGCTCTACAATATCTGCTACTCAAATTGATCTTTTCTGGACAAATGTTGCAAATGAAGATGGTTATAAAATCTACAGATGTATAGGATATAATTGTACCCCCACAACCCAAGTTTACACAACAGGGGCAGATGTAACTTTTTGGTCAGATACAGGACTTTTTTCTGATACTTTGTATGGTTATAGGGTAAAAGCGTACAACGCAGGAGGAGACAGTTCTTGGAGTAATATTGCTCGATGCAAAACACAAGCTGATCCTCCAGACGCCCCAGGCAGTTGTAGTATTACTGCAAGTAAATATACAGTTCAAGTAAATGAAAACTTTACAATTTATGTAAGCGCAAGCGATAATGATGGAGTAAATCAAGTATATTATGGATGGGGAGGGAGTTTGAGTACTCCTCAATATTGTTATGGAAGTTCAAGTTGTACTAAATCATGGTCACGGTCAGAATCTTTTCCAGGTACTTATAGTTACGGGGGTGGTTTCTTTGATAATAATAATAATTGGTATGAATGTGGCCCAATTACTGTAAGGGTAATAGAGAGAGGAGACGGAGGCACGTCTCCCTGTAGTGCTTCTCTTTCTTGTGGTTCTACTACTCAAAACTCAATCACGCTTAATTATAGTTTTTCTAATTGTGGCACAGTTAATCTTTATCGGGGAAGCACTTATCTGACAAGCTTGGGAAGCGGCAGCCGTTCAGGCAGCTATACAGATACCGGCCTCTCCGCAGGAACTTCGTATACCTATTATTTGAAAGAAGGCTTTACCACTATAGCAACTATTACTTGTAGTACTCAGGCTGTAGCAACATTGAGGCTTCCCAATTGTCCTTTTAGTGACAGTGCGGGGGTGTGGTCCACAATGGGAGATGGTGATCAATGGGACAGTGATAAAAGATGTCGTGTAGGTACAAATTGTAGGAAAAGCTGGAACTGGGGTGCTTTTTGGACGCAAACTATTATAGGCCCCGGACCATATAAAAGTTTATTGTCAGGGGGTACACTTTTAAACCCTTCTCATCGTTCAAAATTGTGCAAAGAAGGAGATGATCCGATTAGTTCTTCTTTTATTCCCCAGTGTCCTTTTAGTGGAGGAGACTCCGGGTATTTATATGTAACTACAGTAGGGGCGTTTAATTATGGAGTTGAAAATAATAAAAATTTTTGGTGTCGTGTAGATGAGGCGGGAGGGTGTGTTAAAAGCATTGGTTCTGTGTGGGGAGATTATGGCTGTTCTATTATAAGGACGTGGCCCGGCAATTCCTATGGTTATCGTGTAGAATGTCATGCGTGCATAATACCACCGCTACTACCGGCTAATGCTCATCGGTGTGTTTTGTGTTATGTTCCATAATATTTGTGTATTCAACTAATCAA
>JAJOKZ010000040.1 GCA_021129555.1 Minisyncoccota bacterium | reverse complement strand
AAGGACACCATACAAAAGGCCAAATTACACCCTCTCTTGCAGTAACCACACAATTAATAGGAAAGGTACCTAAAAGAGGAACTTGAGACGGAGGAGGAAAACAATTGACTGTTTGAGCAAAGACCGGTAGGGTTATTGATGATAAAATAATAATAAAAAGAATTAAAAAAAACTTTTTCATGTTTAAAACTGTTTGATTTGATTGGTTTCTTTTTTTTTCCTCAAAACAACTCCCCAGTGATAGGTGCCTGCATCAATTTCTTTTTCAATTTCCAAATCAAGATGTCTAGCAATCGTTTCAATTTCTTCCCTTCCAACTCTTTTCTCTTCCGGCCCAAATGAGGCATCTTTTTTCCAATCAATTACAATAATTTTACCATCCGGCTTTGCAACCCTTTTTGCCTCTTTAACCACCCTTTCTGGATCATCTACCTCAAATAAGAGATTGACAATAAAAACTGCATCTAAAGAATTGTCAGGTAGAGTTGAGCCCTCAGGCTCTTCTATATCGCATTTAATTGCCCTGATATTATTTAAACCAAACAATTTTGCGTTTCCCAAAAGGGCAGAAAGCGCCTCTTGTTGAATATCTAAGGCATAAATAAACCCTCCTCTTTTAAGTTTCTTGGCCAAAGGAATAGTAAAACCTCCAGAGCCACACCCAAAATCAGCAACAGTTGCATCCTCTCTTAAATTTAAATCCTCAATAATTTTTTCTGGTTCCAGAAAATAAACCATATTAAAGATAAATTAAAGAGGCGACCTTGTCCCCTTCTTTCAATTTCATAATTCTCACTCCTTGAGTTGCTCTCCCTGATACTGAAATATTTTTTGCTAGAGTTCTAATTACCTGTCCCTTTTTTGAAATAATAATCACATCTTCTTCTCCTTTCAGGATTTTTGCCTCAACAAGATTGCCTGTTTTTTTTGTTATTTTTGCACAAATCAATCCCCTTCCTCCTCTTTTCTGCAATCTATATTTTGAAACCTCTGTCATCTTCCCATACCCATTCTCGCTCACCACCAACAAATACTGTTTTAATTTTGCATTTTTAATTTTTAATTTTGAATTTTTTATTATCTCCACTCCTATAACCTCGTCGTCATTTTTGAGTTTAATCCCTCTAATCCCTGAAGCATTTCTTGCCATTGGTCTTATTTCTTTTTCATGAAACAAAATTGCCATTCCGTTTTTGGTAACAAGAATAACTAAATCATTGCCTGTTGTTTTTTGAACTTTCCTTAAAGTATCTCCTTTTTTAAGTTTTATTGCAATTAAACCAGAGTTCCTTAAATTTTTAAACTTCTCTAATTCTGTTTTTTTAATTATTCCTTTGCTTGTTGCCATCACTAAATATTTAACCTTCTCCTCTAAATCTTTCTTCCCTATTGGCAAAACTGCCAAAATCCTATCTTCGCTTTGAATTTCTAAAAAATTGGTTAATGCCCTCCCTTTTGAAGTTCTTGTTCCTTTTGGAATTTCATATACAGGAATCCCGAAAACCTTGCCGGTATCAGTAAAGATTAAAAGTTGATCATGGGTATTTGCTAAAACAAAATGTTCAACCAAATCTTCTCCCCCTGTCTCAACTCCAATAATCCCTTTCCCTCCTCTCTTTTGAATTTTGTAATTGGCAGGATCTACTCTTTTTATATATCCCTTTTGGGTTAAGGTAATAATTGTCTCTTCTGCTGGAATTAGATCTTCCTGAGTAATTTTACCAGGCCCTTTTTGCAAAACTTTTGTTCTTCTTGGATCTTGATATTTTTCTCTAAGTTCTTTAATCTCTCTTTTTACCACTTCTTTTACTTTTTTGGGGCTTTTGATAATTGCGGTTAATTCTTTTATCTTTGCCCTGATTTGTTTTAACTCCTCTTCAATTTTTATCCTCTCAAGTTTTGCTAATGTTGCAAGTTTTGTCTCCAATATTGCTTCTGCCTGAATTGGGGTAAGTTTAAATTTAGAAATTAAATTCTTCTTTGCCTCCTCTCTTGATTTTGATCTTTTAATTGTTGAGATAACTTTATCAATATTTGCCAGACATTTTACCAACCCTTCCAAAATATGCTCTCTCTCTTTTGCCTTCTTGAGTTCATATTTACTTCTTCTCAAAACCACCTCTTTTCTGTGCTCAAGATAATAATTTAAAACTTCTGTAAGCGAGAGCACTTTTGGTTGAATTCCGTCAACCAATGCCAGCATATTTAAATAGAATTTCTTTTCAAGGTCTGTGTATTTATAAAAGGCGTTCAAAACTTTTTGAGGATAGGCTCCTTTTTTAAGGTCAACAACTATTCTTAACCCTTCCTTATCTGATTCATCTCTTATATCTTTTATCTTCTCAATTTTTTTCTCCTCTACCAGTTTTGCAATCTGAGTAACTAAATTTGATTTTTGAACCTGATATGGAATCTCTGTAATCACTATCTGCCAACTTCCCCTTCTTTCCAAGACTTCTGCTTTGCCTCTTACAAGAATTGCTCCTCTTCCCTGAGAATAGGCAGAGATTATTTCTTTTTGATTATAAATTATACCCCCTGTTGGAAAATCAGGTCCTTTTACAAACTGAAATAAATCTTCAGTTGTTGCTTTTGGATGGTCCAAAAGATAAATTGCTGCATCACAAACCTCTTGTAAATTATGAGGAGGGATATTTGTTGCCATTCCAACCGCAATTCCCAGAGAGCCATTTAAAAGAAGGTTTGGAGGGAGGGCAGGCAAAACTGTTGGCTCTTCTCTTGTTCTATCATAATTGTCCTGAAAATCTACTGTGTCTTTCTCGATATCTCTTAGCATCTCCTCTGCCAAACTTGTCATTCTACATTCAGTGTAGCGCTGGGCAGCAGGCGGGTCTCCATCAATTGATCCCCAATTCCCTTGGCCATCAATTAAAGGATATCTCATTGAAAAACCCTGAGCCATTCTTGCTAGGGCATCATAAACTGCCTGATCACCATGAGGATGATAACGGGCAAGGCAGGTACCTACAACATTTGCTGATTTTCTAAATTTTGCATTATGAGTAAGCCCGTCTTCTTTCATTACATACAAAATCCTTCGATGAACAGGTTTTAAACCATCCCTTACATCAGGCAGGGCTCGTGAGACAATTACAGACATTGCATAATCAATATAACTCTCCTTCATTTCCTGAGAGATTTCTCTTGGAAGTATTTTTGATGCAACTGTTGCTTCTTTTTTTTTCATAATTTTTATTGAGGTGGGGTTGGAGGGAGGGTTGGAGTAAGTAAGGTGGGTATTTTAATTTCTGGAATCTCTATCTTTGGAGGCTCAATTCCCTCAAATAATTTTTGGCCCTTCAACCTCTCAAGCCTTAGAGTAGTCACTTTTACCCAGAGAAAAAATAAAATTATTGCTAAAAAAAACACAATTATCCAGAAAATAACTTTTCTTTTTTTGATATCTAAGTTCTGAACTTTTTTTAAAATTTTCATTTTTGGACAAATTTTGTAGGTTTTAAAAGTAGGGTTGTGGTTTGGGCAGGTAATTTTTCTTTCTTAATTGAAAGCTTTGTCTGAGGTTCTACATTCTCCTGCCCAATTACTTTTAAAAACTCCTCAACTCTTGCCAATTTAACTTTTAATTTGGGCAACTTATAATGCATAGGAATTACAATCTTTGGCTCAATCTGGTTGATAGTTTTTAGGGCTTCTTTTGCAGAGATTGTATAAACTCCGCCAACCGGGACCATTAAGACATCTATATCTCCTATCTCTTCAATCTGTTGAGGGGTTAATTCGCTCTGACCTAAATCCCCTAAATGACAAATTTTTATTCCTTCTGCCTCAATTAAATAAATTGTATTTGGTTCCTTTTTTTGATTATGATAAGAAAAGATTCCTTTAATATAAACTTCTCTTATTTCATATTCGCCCGGTCCATCAATTAAAAAATACTCCCCTTTAACAACCTTTTTGTTGTTATGATCGAAATGCTGATGGGTAATAAGTAAAATATCAGCCTCTACTTGACAAGGTTTTAGGCCAATTTCTTCAGAGAAAGGATCAATTACAATCCTTCTCTCTTCTTTTGTATTTTCTTTTTGGGTTTGTATAAAAAAATAAGAGTGTCCGCACCAGCGTATCTTCATATTTTATTTTAGCAAAACCCCTCTCTCCTCGCAAGATCTGCACTCGCCTATAGTATAGTTGACAGTAGAAAGTAATAAAAATGTTGAATAAAAATATAGAGCATGATTTGATTAAGGAAGTAAGAAATAACTTAATCAAATCTATGCAAACAAGAGCTGAAAAACTTTTAAATCCCTAC
>JAJOKZ010000004.1 GCA_021129555.1 Minisyncoccota bacterium | reverse complement strand
TTCTTCTTCCTTCCTTTTTTCCTCCTCTAATCTTTTAAGTTCCTCTTTTCTTCTCTCTTCTTCCTCCTTTTTCCTTACCTCCTCTTTTAATTTTTCTACCTCTATTTTTGGCTTTTCTACCTCTACTTTTGTCGGCCCCTCCTTTATTTTTACAAATTCCTCGGGTTCTTTTTTATAACGCTTTAAAATTTCTTCAATCTCCGCCTCTGTTAAAAGAGCCTCCCATTCTTCAAAAACAATACCGGCCAAATCTTTTGCCATTGTCCTTATGGCCGCTCTTGGAATTTGAGATTGTTGGGAGACTTTGGCCATTATCTAAATTTGGGCCTAATTTTTCTTTTAAAATTTATCCTTTTTAAAAGTCTTAATCTTGGTCTTCCTAATTCATCTACATCTATAACCTCAACCGGAATAATTTCCCCGACTTTTATTATATCAGAAACTTTCCTAATTTTAAAGGAGGCAATTTGGGAGATATGCAAAAATCCCTCACGTTCGGGCATAACCTCAACAATTGCTCCACAATCCAAAATCCTTTTGACTTTTCCTTCAAACCTTTCCCCAACCTTAATTTCTCTTGTTATATTTTCAATCCATTTGGCCGCTTTTTTTACCGCCTCCTCTGATTGGGAGGAGATATAAATATTTCCTCCCTTTTCAATATCAATTGAAACTTCACACTTCTCAATAATTTCGTTAATCACCCTTCCCCCAGGTCCAATTACCTCTCCTACCTTTTCAGGGCTTACTTTCACCCTTAAAGTTTTTGGAGCAAAAGGAGAAAGAGATGGTCTTGGTTTTTGAATAACTTTTTTCATCTTTTCAATAATTTTTTCTCTTGTTTTCTTGGCCAAATCCAGCACCTCCTCAATCATTTTTAAAGTTAGCCCCTCAATTTTGACATCTAATTGAATTGCAGTAATTCCATCCTCTGTTCCTGCAATTTTAAAATCCATATCTCCGTAATGATCTTCTGGGCCTTGAATATCGCAAAGAAGTTTATAATTTTCCTTGTTAGATACAAGGCCAATTGCAATTCCAGCAGCATGTTTTTTTATTGGAACCCCTGCATCCATTAAAGCTAAAGATGGAGAAGAGACAGAGGCCATTGAGGTTGAACCATTTGAGGAGAGAATTTCTGTAACAACCCTGATGGTGTAGGGAAAGTCCTCAAAATTTGGAATAAGAGGCAAAAGCGCCTTCTCTGCTAACATTCCATGCCCAATTTCCCTTCTTGAAGGGCCTCTTATTGGTTTAATTTCCCCAGAACAAAAAGGAGGAAAATTATAATGATGCATAAATCTTTTTTTGCCAGAAAATTCCATCCCTTCAATTAATCTTTGATCTCCAGGAGAGCCCAAAGTAACTGATGATAGGGCTTTTGTTTTTCCTCTTACAAAAAGGGAAGATCCATGGGTTCTTGGTAAAAGACCAACCTCCATATGAATTGGTCGGATTTCATCAAATTTTCTTCCATCAGGCCTTTTGTTATTTTTTAGGATGTTTCTGCGAAGAATTTCTCTTAAAAGTTCTTTTATAAAAATTGAGGCAAAAGCAATTTTCTCTTCTCCAAATTTTTCCTCAATTTCTTTTAAAATTCTCTCTTTTAATTCTTGCATCTCTTTTTTGTTTTCCTTTGATGGTTTTTGCATTAAGACCTTTTCTAATTCCTTTTCAAATTTTTCTCTTATCTCCTTTTCTATTTCTTTGTCTTTTTGCTTTCCAACTTCTATCTTTTCTCTCTGATGGTCTTTTGCAATCTCCAATTGAAAATTAATAATTTTTTCTGAATTTTTTTTTATATTTTCTATTGCCTCAATTATCTCTTTCTCTTTTATCTCTTTTGCCTGTGCCTCAATCATATTTACTAAAAATTCTTCTTCTTTTTTTACCCCTGATAACACCAAATCAAAATCCGCCTCTTCTCTTTCTTGGTAAGATGAGTTAAGAATAAAAACCCCTTTGTTTTTTGTAATTCTTATTGGGGCAATGGGGCCATTCCAGGGGATGTCTGAGATAAGAAGCGAAAGAGAGGTTGCCAAAAGCCCGGGGACATCCGGGTCATTTTCTTCGTCAAAAGAATAGCAACTTACAATTACCTGCACCTCTCTTCTAAAATTCTTTGGGAAAAGAGGGCGAATGGCTCTATCAATTAATCTTGCAGTTAGAATTGCTTCCTCTGATGGTTTTCCCTCCCTCCGAAAGAACCTTGAACCCAAAATTTTCCCAGCAGCATAATATTTTTCTTCAAATTCCACAGTTAAAGGGAAAAAATCAATATTCTCTGACTCTTTCTCTGCCATTGTTACAGTTGCCAAAACTAAAGTATCTCCAAGCTTTACAAAAACACTTCCATTTGCCTGTTCTGCTAGGCTATTTATTTTTATCTCAAAAGTTTTGTTTCCAATTTCCAACTTATAATCACTTTTCATATTTTTCTGATAAGATATTTTTTTGGAGATTTGTCCAGATCAATAAATTCATCAGCAATCTCTTTTAATTTTGAAGAGGTAGACTTTCCAAAGGCAATTACCTCAACCCTTTTCCCCTGATTTTTTAGATATTCAACCAAAGGCACAAAATCTCCATCACCAGAGCAGAGAACTATTACATCAACACTTGGAGCAACCCTGATTGCATCAACAACAATTCCAACATCCCAGTCAGCCTTTTTTAATCCTCCATAATATTCCTGCAAAGGTCTGATTCTTGTCTCAATCCCTAATTTTGTTAAAGCATCAAAAAAGGGTTTCTCCTCTCCTGTTTTTGTCTGAACAACATAGGCAAAAACCCTTATTAGTTTTCTTTGAGAGACTGCTAATTTCAAAACCTCTCCAAAATTTACTCTTGATGAATATAATGTTTTGGCTGTCCAATAAAGATTTTGGGTGTCAATAAAAACAGCAACTCTCTGATCTTTGTGTTTACAATCAGCCATTTATCGTTTTTTAAGGCCCAATTTTTTAATTAAGGCATTATATCTTCTTGTGCTTTCCTCCTTTAGATATCTTAGAAGTTTTCTTCTTTTTGCTACCATTTTCAAAAGTCCTCTTTTTGAATGTAAATCCTTTGGATGCTTTTTTAAATGGGAGAGCAGCCTTTTTATTTCCTCTGTTAAAATAGCCACCTGAATCTCGCAAGATCCTGTATCTTTATCATGAATTTTATATTTTTTGATAATCTTTTCTTTTTCTTTTGGTGTTAGCATACTTTTTTCATTCTACCCCAAAATTAAAAAAAGTTCAAATATTTGGCTCTTTTTTAACTTTCCATGTCCTTCATCCCTTCACTTCGTTCAGGGTAAACTCGGTTTACACCGAGCGAAGCGAGGTGCCCCCAGCAGGACTCGAACCTGCATCCCCGGCTTAAGAGGCCGGTCCTTTACCACTTAAGTTATGGGGGCAAAAGATTGATTGTTGATCAGTGATTATTATTGGATCACGGGGGAACCAAGAATCGGGTACTCCTTCAGGTGGTCCTCCAGGACAGTTAGAATTATCCCAGCCAGAATTAGTGCAGATAGAAGAAGGACATCCCCGTCTTTATCAACACATTTTATTTCTAAGTTAGGCATAAAGATTACAATTATTGGCGTTCCTATTGAAATCATTTCAGAGGGATGAAATAGAACACTAGAGCCCTCTCCCAAAGGATCAACTTTTCTGACAAGTATTAATAATAACTGCCTCTGAGGGCCGATAAGGAAAGTATTGTTTACAGAAATAAGAAAGAGAGGGGGTTGGTTGTTTGGGGATTAAAGAGGGTTGTAGTGGTAACTGGAGGAGCAGTAGTAATTGTTGTTGTCCCCCCGGGTGCAGCCCCACATCTAATTTCAAAAACTCCTCTCTCCCACCAACTTCGATAAATATCTTGAGTCCAATCAGCAAGACCAATGCTTTGAAGGATCAGTCCAATAAAGAAATAGGCGCCATAAATAATAACCAGTCCAATAAAGACAGATGTTATTATCCTTTTTGCAGTGGTAATTGTTTGAGGATTACCTGTACTTACCAAGAAAAGCCCTCCACCAATAACAAGCATCAGAATTGCTACAACCGGTGCAATTCTAATTAAAAGAAAATCTATAATTCTGTCAATTAAGACAAAAAAGTCACATAATTGGCACGGACAGCAAGGAGTTCCACAGGGAACAAGCCCTCTTTCTGGATTTCTTGCACCACCCGGACAACAATCTTCAATTCTTTGGCCTTGCGGACAGTCCTCTCGAGTACATTGAGCCAAAACAAAGAAAGGCAGAAATATTAATATCAATACAATAAAGACAAGAAAAATATATTTAAAAGAAATTTTTACCATCTTTATTTGTTCTTACCTTCACTATCATCTTACCAAATTTAATTCATAAATCAAGAAGATGTATAAGACGAGTACATTTTTGACAGTTGAGGGTTTGCTTTATATATGTTTAAC
>JAJOKZ010000001.1 GCA_021129555.1 Minisyncoccota bacterium | reverse complement strand
AGAACAAATTTTAGCCAAAGCCAGCAAAAATTTAATACCTTTTTAAAAGAAAAAATTTTGTAGCCCGCTCGCCAATAAATAATGAAAAATTTTTGCTGGCTTTGGTAGTTGCCGTCAAGTAACTTCCTCTTCGGAGTTATGGGCGAGGTCCGCGAAGCGGATTTTGCCAGCCCGCCTACGGCGGGCTGGCAACTAATCAGCATCTGGATTTCTCTGATAGTGAGTTCTAACTTTTTCTAATAGACACCACAAAAATATTGCTTTTTTTCTCCAAATAGAGGATAATAAAATAATAAACAAAAAGGTCGGAAAAAATAAAAACCAATTAAAAATATGGAGGATTTTGGAGGAATTTTAACAAAAAGTTTAGAAGAATTTGGTGTGGGGTTTTTAAATTTTCTTTATAAGCTTATTCCCGCCTTAATTATCTTTCTTATTGGTTGGTTGATTGCAGTAGTGGTAGGAAAAATTGTAAGCGAGATTTTAAAAAGATTAAAATTAGATAAGTTTTTCGAGGCAAGGGGCTGGAAGAAAGTAATGGATAAGGCAGAAATTAAAACTACAGTTTCAGGATTTATAGGGGCTTTATGTAAATGGATCCTAATTATTGTCTTTTTGGCAATTTCAGTTGAACTTTTAGTTACCCCTTCTGGTTTTTCAGAGTTTTTATATGGAAAAGTTGTTCCCTGGCTTGGCAATCTTTTAGTAGCAATTGCAATATTTGTAGTTGTGGCAATTGTTGCTAATTTTGCTGAAAAAGCAACCCATGCTTCACTTGAAAAAGCAAAGGTTGGGTTTGCAGGATTGGGCGCCGCAATAGTTAAGTGGGCAATTTGGATTTTTGGTATTTTTGCAATTTTAACTCAGTTAGGAATTGGAGAAAATTTGCTTTTGACTTTATTTACAGGGCTTGTGGGAATGCTTGCTTTGGCCGGTGGTCTTGCTTTTGGTTTAGGAGGGAAAGATGTAGCAGCAGAGCTTTTGAATTCTTTAAAAGAGAGATTAAAAAAATAAACACTTGACAAGGTTTCTTGGTTTGATAGTATAATAGTATAGATTTATGAGAAATGATCAAATAATTTTATATCGTATTTTTCAGAGAGGCAGTCCGTAAAGAGTGTTTAAATCTTTGATGAAAAAAAGACCGCCTCTCTGAGGCGGTCTTTGAGTAAGGAGGAGTTATCTGGAAAAGATGAGAGTTTCAAGAAAGGGAAAGTTCTTTGAAAATTAAATAAAGAAATCTAAGATGAGAGCCGGGAAAAGTTTTATGGGCAGGTGGTGGATGCCTTGGGGTCGGGAGGCGATGAAGGACGTGGCGTGGCTGCGATAAGCCCGGGGGAGGTGCCTAGCAACCGTTGATCCCGGGATCTCCGAATGGGGAAACCCGGCCGAGAAAACCTCGGTCATCCCTCACATATTTATGTGAGGTGAGGCAAACCCGGCGAAGTGAAACATCTCAGTAGCCGGAGGAAAAGAAAGCAATAAGAAGCGTTCACTTCGTGAACGCTCAATGACTAATGACCAATTTCTAATGTCTAATTAGGCATTAGTCATTGGGTTATTAGACATTTAAGCGAACGAAGTGAGCGCTTGCGATTCCCTTAGTAGCGGCGAGCGAACAGGGAACAGTCCAAACTCCCTTATGTTCTGCACAAGGCGTGGAGCGTGAGGGGGGGTTGTAGGGAGATCTCGCCAGGGTTATCCCCCAATAATGATCATTGATTGTTGATCATTGTTGCGGGGATGACTGCTGAGGGAGAGCACTTAGGTGAGGTTGTTAGCCGAATCTCCCTGGAAAGGGGAGCCAGAGAGGGTGACAGCCCCGTAGGCGAAAACAACCTCACGCTCCTTGAGATCTGCCCTGAGTACCACAGGGAACGAAAGCCCTGTGGGAAGCAGGCTGGACTACCAGCCAAGGCTAAATACTCCCCGACCACCGATAGTGAACAAGTACCGTGAGGGAAAGGTGAAAAGTAGGCAGATGATGCCGGTGAAATAGAACCTGAAACCATCTTGCCCACAAAGACTCGGAACGCTCCGCTATCGCTTCGCGTTCTTCGTCAAGCACCAAATTCCAAGCACCAAATCCCAAACAATTTAAACAAAGAAATATTTTTAATTTTTGTAATTAGAATTTTGAATTTGTTTGGGATTTGGAATTTGTGATTTGGAATTTGGAAGCGCGGAGCGGTAGCGGAGTGCGACGGGGTGCCTTTTGCCTAATGAGCCAACGAGTTCAGATAGGCTGCGAGTCTGAGGCCGATTAAAATCGGCTGAAGGCGTAGTGAAAGCGAGGGTTAAAAGCCCGCCAAGCAGCCTGTCTAAGACCCGAAGCCAGGCGATCTTGCCCTGGGCAGGGTGAAGTTCCGCGAAAGCGGAATGGAGGCCCGAACGGGGTAGGTCGTGCAAAACCTTCCGATGACCTGGGGCAAGGAGTGAAACGCTAATCGAGCCTGGGAATAGCTGGTTCTTCCCGAAATAGCTTTAGGGCTAGCGTCCGCATATACTTTCCCGGAGGTAGAGCACTGGATGGGATATCTTGGGTCTTCCCGGATACCCCAACCAAACTCCGAATGCCGGGAAAGGTTTGCGGGCAGTCAGACCAGGGGGGCTAAGCTCCTTGGTCGAGAGGGGAACAGCCCAGACCCCTGTCTAAGGTCCCTAAATGTGGGCTTAGTGCAATTCAAAGGAGGTGGGATTCTTCAGACAGCTGGGAGGTTAGCTTAGAAGCAGCTATCCTTCAAAGAGTGCGTAACAGCTCACCAGTCGAAGAATCCTGCGCCGAAAATTTACCGGGGCTTAAGCCCACTACCGAAGACGGGGACTCTTGTGGTAGGGGAGCGTTCCTATCGCATTGAAGTTCTGCCGAAAGGCAGGGTGGAGCGATAGGAAGTGAGAATGTTGGCATGAGTAATCGCAAATCGGGTGAGATCCCCGATGGCCGAAAGCCCAAGGTTTCCTTGGCAATGGCAATCAGCCAAGGGTTAGGCGGTCCTAAGGTGAACCCGAAAGGGGTAGCCGAAGGGCAGAGGGTTAATATTCCCTCCCTCCCTCACGAACCCAAAGGGTGCGGAGGTTAGTAGTTCAGGCGGGTTATTGGATTCCCGTCCCTTACCTAAGAGCTTCTTTTAAAAGAAACTCAAAGGTTGGGGGGAAGCCCATTTTGGGTGAACCTGGATGAGCAACCTTCCCAGAAAAGCCCTTTGCTCAGCATCTTTTTGGTGCTGAGAGTGAGGGAACCGTACCGCAAAACCGACACAGGTGGGCTGGTGTAAGTGCACCAAGGCCAACGGGTGAAAGCTCCCAAAGGAACTCGGCAAACAAGCGGCCGTAACTTCGGGATAAGGCCTGCCGCCAACAGCTACGCAGTTGCTTGGCGGTCGCAGCGAAAGTTGCCCTGGCGACTGTTTATCAAAAACACAGGCCCCTGCTTAACTCGAAAGAGGATGTATAGGGGCTGAGGCCTGACCAGTGCCGGTTCGTTAAAACTGGGGGTCACTCGGTATTTCTTTTTGAAATATGGAGCGGCTCACCGGTTGAAGCACCGGTAAACGTCGGCCCTAACTCTGAGGGTCCGAAGGTAGCGTAGTCCCTTGCCGAGTAAGTTTCGGCCCGCATGAAAGGCTTCACGACTGGGGCGCTGTCTCTGGGAGCTGCCCGATGAAAATGCAATCCCGGTGAAGATGCCGGGTACCCGCGGCTAGACGGAAAGACCCCGGGAGCTTTACTGCAGTCAGGTATTGAGTTCTGGTCTTGGGTGCATAGCGTAGTGGGGAGGCTATGAAGTCCCGTCTCCGGGCGGGATGGAGCCGCCAATGGAACACCCACCATTCAAGACCTTTACTCTAACTCCGGAAAGTACAGCCCAAAAGGGAAGTACTAGGGGAACAGTGCCTGATGGGCAGTTTGAGTGGGGTACTCACCTCCTAAAAGGTAATGGAGGTGTCCATAAGGTCGGCTAGCTCCGGATGGAAATCGGAGTGGTCGTGCAAAGGCACAAGCCGGCCTGACGGCAAGGCGGATAAGCCGCGCCGAGGCGAAAGCCGGGCTTAGTGAACCGACCCTGGTTCGTAGAACCGGGGAAGATCACCAGATAAAAGTTACCCCGGGGATAACAGGCTGGTAGGGCCCGCGAGTCCACATCAACGGCCCTGTTCGGCACCTCAACTAAGTGAGCCGAGCCAAGTTCAATGCTTGGTTAAATCGGGGTGCTATGGCAGTAATGCCATATAAAAAATCTGGCTTATAACGGTGGAGCCCTTAATTAAAAAATGGGTAACACCGTGGGAAGTCTTACCCAAGAAGAAAAGTCAATTATCAAATGAGATATAAACTTGGGTAAGACCCCGTAGAGACTTCTTCTCAGGTCTCTGAGAAGAGATGGGAGTGATTCAAAGAGGACAACTCCCATAACACGCCAGCCCCCGCACAAGTTTTTGCGGGGTGAAGATATAGTCCACACCATTAGAAATAATGGGGAATTAGCGATGTCGGCTCACCGCATCCTGGGGGTGAAGCAGCTCCCAAGGGTTGGCCTGTTCGGCCATTAAAGCGGTACGTGAGCTGGGTTCAGACCGTCGTGAGACAGGTCGGTCCCT
>JAJOKZ010000034.1 GCA_021129555.1 Minisyncoccota bacterium | reverse complement strand
TTCTTGCCAACCTGTCTCCCCTTTCTTTCGATACCGAAAATACCCCTCAACAGAACTATAACCCCCAAGATCAATAAGATTTCCCTTAAATGTTACTTCTAAAAGTCCTGGCTCTACCCTTGAAATTGCATTTAAAGTTTCAACAGATGGGGGAGGGATAGAGGTAGTGGAAAATACCAAAACATCGCCTTCGACTTTTTTCCCGTCATAGCCTGCCACTGCTTTAAATTCATATTGGGTTTCTTCTGTAAGATTAGAAATTTGTGCCAAAAATTCTCCAGGTGCAGTCTTTGTCTGAAGACCTGTCATTAACCAACTTGCTTCACCTACTTTTCTGGAGAGGAAATAAACGTCAACTTGAGAGTAAATACCCAAAGAAACAAGATCTCCTTTTAAGGTTGCTGAGTTCCAAGTTACATCTTGGGCTTCTAAGGTTTTTACAACAGGATCTGTTGATAAGGTTGTAAATTCCAAAATTTCCCCCTCAATTCTCCCATCAGTATAATCTGCCAAAAATCTAAACTCATAAGTTGTTTCTTCATCTAAACCACTGATTATTTGAGAGAAAGGACCAGTTTGCCCAACAAGAATTTTTGAGGTTTCATTTGGCCAGCCACTTTCTCCTTTTTTTCGATACTGAAAATAAGCAGAAACAGAGGTATACATTCCCAAAGATAATATTTCACCATTTAAAACAGCAGAGTGAACCCTAATATTTGACGCCTCTTTTGTGGTAATTCTGGGAAAAGTAGGGGTTTGGGTTTTAAACGAATATTCAGGACCATAAGCAACCCCGCTCTCATTAATTGCATAAGCCCTCACATAATAAGTAGTTTCTGGTTCAAGAAAGGAAAGGGTTACCTCAAACTCACCAAGACCTGAGCCTGCAGTGATTTTGCGGTCCTCAATTGTTGGACGAGGCATTGTATCATAAACAACTCCTCTCTCGCTTACTTCTGAGTCTCCCCGATGATGTACTTTTCCTCCGGTTTCTGCTGAAACATCAGTTATGTTTTTGGGCTCAAGGGTAGTTACAATTGGCAGAGTTGGCAGGGCTCCAACAATAATATATCCTGGTGGCCTTTCCCTTTTTGCTCGAAGACCGATTTCTCCAAGGCCTGTCCTCCAGATTTCATAACCTGAATTTTCTGCATTTCCATCCTTTGGGTCATAAAGTTCTTTTGATAAATATGTTGGCACAAGACAACTATATAAGTCATAATTTCCCTCCCCCTTTCCAATAAATGTTGGTTCAAAAGGAATTTCTTCACATCCTATCCATGCTCCCCCCTCACTTAATAATTTGTTTTGGATTGCCGAATAAATTCTTTCCAAATTCTCCTTTCTTTTCATGTCTCTCATTTGAGCAAAACGCGCACCTGGCTTTATGGCAATAATTATCCCTGTTGCCAACGCACCAACAATTCCCATTACAATAAGAATTTCAATTAGGGTAAAGCCTTTTTTTGTTAGTTTTTTGCCTGGCACATTTTCATTCATTAATTGTTTTTAAACTAATAAGGATTTTTTTAAAATAATCAGAAAAAGAACTTTCTGTTTTTATTATTTTTTCCCCATTGCCTTCTTGGATTAAATATTTACAAGTTATTTTATCATTTTTAATTTCCTGCCAGGAATTGGTAAAGTATGCAGGACTGATTCTTAACTTTGAAATCACAACCTCTGCACAACTTTCAGCATTAAGCAAAGATTGAGAGGCTCTTGGATAAGAAAAAACATACCACCTAATTGCATTGATAGAATAATAAGAGCCAACTATTAAAACTAAAATAATTCCTGCCAAAACAATAACAGAGGTCAAAAGCACTATTCCTTTTTCTTTTTTATTTTCGCTTAACCACTGCTGTTTCATAGAGGGCAAAATATTGATACTCTTTCAAATGAAGTGGATTTCTATATTCAACCCCTATTTCTATTTTAATAGAACTTGGCCCATCCCCCCCCTGTCTTAGATGAGAGAAATATAGAGATTTAATATCTAAATTACTGGGGGTAAGAGGAAGACTTTTACCTTCCTTTTCTTTAATTATAATACCATCTTTTAATTTAAATGATAAGTTCTTTCCATTTTTCTCTAACACAAGCTCTGGAGCAGTTTTTCTTGGCAAAGGAACCAAAATTGCATCTGCCCCTGATATTTCTTTTTTTAAATTTTCTAAAAGATAACTAATACTTCTTGCTACCTCTTCACGAGAAAGATATATTCCTCTAAAAAGAAAAAAATTACTCATAATTCCAACAATTAAAGAGATAACAAGCCCCACAAGAAAGGTATAGATTAAAATCTCTATTAAAGTTATTCCTTTCTCTTTCATAATTTTATTTTAAATTAAAAATCAGCCACCTCTTTCCAAGAGGAGACAGTAAAAATCTCTCTCCAGAGAGGTAGTCCTGTGATATTGCCTGATGTATTTGAAGGGCTAAAATCTTTAACTGTGTTTCCTTCACCCTCATTCATATTCCAATAAAGTTTTAGACCCTCAAAAGAGGGAAGTTTGCCCTCAAACAAATCAGAAATTTCTTTTTCAGTTAAGGCTCTCTCAAAAATCATTAAATTTTTATAATATCCCTCAAAACCTTTTGTTTTATCAGAGGAAACTCCCAAAAGATAAGTTTTAAATAAAACCATTCCTTGATCAGGGGGTAAAGATTGAGAAAGAGTGTTTTTCCCGTCTATATAAGTTTTAAAATTGCCTCCATCCCAGACAATAGCCAAGAAAGTCCATTTATCTTGAATATTTCCAAACCGAAAAGTGTTATCATTTATTTTGACTTGATAATCTGCATTCCCATCAAATTCAATTTGCAAAAATCCTGTTTCTTGTGGGTTTTGAGAAGTATCTTGATTGGCAAAAAGAGAAGCGCCCTCAATTTGGGAGAGAGTTTTTGGTTTTACAAAAAAAACAATCGTCCAAGATGAGGCCTGCCAAGGGATTGGATCACCCTTCAAGTAAGAGGAAGAGTTAAGTTCCAAAGCAAAAATTTTTTTATTTGTCAGATATCCAGATAAGGTAACAGAATTTTCGGGTTTAAAATTTTTATCCTTAAAAGAGACTTCAACTTTTATTTTCTTTGTTTCCTCAAAAGGAGAATTTTCAATAGTAATTTTTCTAAAAAAATCTCTGATTTTTTGGACCCCCCGAGTAATTTCCCATTGGCCATTTATTTCCTCAACCCCAACAATTCCATTTTTTAATTTTTCAAAATCAGCCCTTCCAATTGCCCTTATTGCCTCAATTCCTTCTCTTGCTAAATAAAAACTCTCTATTTTTCTCATCTCTCTTATTGCTACATCAACAATATCCCTTGCAATTACAGCAATTGAGAGGGCAACCAAAGAAAACAAGGCAATAGAGATTAAAACTTCCAATATTATTTGACCTTTTTGTTTTTTCATATTTTTATTTCAAAACCTCAATATTTCCCGCTGAATTAATGTTTATTTCTCTTTTATGTAAAATCACTCCTTCTTGAGTTACTTCTACAATTCTAACAACTCCATCCCACAAAGGCTTGCCCGTACTTTTTTGAAAGATAATTTCTTTTGGTGCGTTTATTTTAAACCCTCTTGGAAGAGGATGATAGCGCAAAGCCTCACCCTCTTCATCTAAAGAAGGTTTCTCTATTAGAGAATATCCTTTTTCTGTAAATTTTATTCCAAAAAAAGAATCGTTTTTTTGAAAAAGCGAGAGATATTGGGCAAATCTTAAATTATTTACAAGATAATTTGCCTCCCTTGAGATTTGATAATCTCTGAGAGTTTTTACTCCAACAAAAGGCCCAAAGGAAAAAATCAAAATTAAAAGAGCCACCGCCAATAAAAGTTCAATCAGAGTGAAGCCTTTATCTATTGAGAGAAAAGCAGATTTATTATTAAATACCATTTTCCGCCTTTTTGATATCTAAATATAAAAAACTCATCAAGCAATTGAAGAGAATCCGCCCCCTGATATGGCCCAAAAGTTTTTTGATTTATTTTTACAAACCAATTGTTGTGTTTTCGATAAATATATCCTAGATTATTTCCAGAGGTAGTAATTATTCCAATTTCATCAAATGGTCCCCTTATTTCTTTTCCAATTTTTAGATACCAAGAATCATCTTGTTTATAGGTAATAATTAATTTATCTTTAAAACTTCTTATTCTTCCAATCGCCTCAAAGGGACCCTCAACTTTTTTGTCTATTTTTATAAACCAACCCTCTTTAGTTTTATAAATCAGTCCAAAAGGAGGACCTCCTGCAGGATAAAAAATTCTTACATCTTCATATGGCCCAAAGGTTTGATCTCCAACTTTTAGATAAGTCTCCCCCCCTTTTTTGTACCTATAAGAAACAATTCCTCCAGAAGAGTAAAGAGAATCAATTCTCTCATAAGGGCCAACAATTTCTCCATTTATATACGCCCAATATTTACCTTCTTTTTGATAAACAAAACCCAACCCCTCATAAGAGAAAAAAGATATATTTACATTTTCATATGGTCCAAAGACATTTACCTTTTTGGGGAGTGATGTTTTCGGTTTTATTAAAGTAGATCTTTCTTCAGCCCCACTTTCTTGAAGGATGGGTTTTGAAAGAGGAGTGTTTTTTATTCGTAAAAAAAGCAAACAAAGGGAACAGAAAAGCAAAACCAAAAGTATAAAAAGTTTGATTTTTGGCTTCTTTTTTTGCATAAATTGTTATTTTTCCTCTATTTTTACCGGCACAGGAACCTCTATTACCTCACCTTCTAATTCTTGCATCTCCTCTTTTGGCAAAGGAAGTTGTTGGGTTTTTTCTGTTTCTTGTGTTTCTTGAGCAGGAGATGGAGCCTGAGCCCTTCTTGCTCCAATTATGAGAGCAATTATTAGAAAAATTATTGCCCCTATCAAAAGCCCAACAAGAATTTTTTTATCCATAATTTTTATTTTGGGTTTTTTGAATGACCTTTATCTTTTTATTCTATCAACCAACTTGCCAATCAGTCAATTAAACGTATTCT
>JAJOKZ010000038.1 GCA_021129555.1 Minisyncoccota bacterium | reverse complement strand
TCATTTTGAGTAACCCCTCTCTGAAGCAAGGTTTATCAATGTCTCCCACCCCACCTTTGTTTAACATGACATGTTAAACAGGTTTTTGGTTTTTCAGTGTCATTTTACATTGCAGAATACGAGGGTTGACAAAAAAAGAAAAAACCTATACCCTAAAAGACAAAGAACATTCCCAAATTTATAAAAGGAGGTGAAAAATGGGCACTGCGACGCTAGAGAAAAGGACTCGGGCCTCTCCTATCTTTTACTTCCCCCACACTCAGGACTTCTTGCGGGCGATAAAAGAAGGGAAAATCAACACAAAGAATCTGCACCTTTTACCACATCCTCTGCTTCGGGAAATTGCACGGGCGATGCTTGATGCTAAAAAAGACAACTTCGTGTATCATGGCGAAAATTATGAATTTGCTCTCAACCTAATTCCAACCCCGGAAATCCTACCTGCTCCCTTACCTGAAAACCTTCCCGACTTCGCCCATCTTCCCGAATACCTCGACACTACCAAATGCCGCTTCTGCGGAAAAGAGATTGTCGTAATCAAAATGACAAAAATTGCACCCAATGGCAAAATCGGGTTATCGTTTTTAACTATTGAGTGTGGGAAGATCAAGGTAGCTGAATTTACAACCAAAAAGCTCATTCTTCAGTGAAAGGAGGAATGATGGGAGGAAAGAATCCTCCATCAGGCTTTAGACCTCCAGGATCTTTGGGCCTTCTCAATAATTTGGGAAGGCCCTTTTTATTTGACAAAAAAGTTAAAAGTATTAAAATTTTAATATCCAAAAAAGAAAGGAGGTGGGGAGTTCTTTCTTTTTGTTCTTTACAACAAAAAAAATGAAAGGAGGTTGGGATGTCCAGAACGCTCAAAATTAAAGAAATAGTAAGAATCACTCAGACATGTATCGTAGCAGAGAAAGGAAAGGATATCACAATTCCTTTTCCCATAGGAGAAGTATGTATGAATTTGCGAAATCGTACGCTTCTTGTAGTTACAGGCGAAAAATTTGCTAATCCTCATCCGCTAAAAGTGAAATTTCAAGGGTCTAAAGTTATAATTTCTCTTGCCGGAAATGCCTATTCTAGAATGTCGGAATTTTTAGGAAACAGCTCTTCGGTTAAGGCAAAAATTACTCCTTGGTCTAAAGCCAACTCTCACCTTTTTGTTATCACGCCGGTACAAGAATAGGTTGGTTTTTGTATGTTACTCAAAAGGGAGCTTTACGCTCCCTTTTTTCTTTGACAAAATAATTTCAAGGGAAAGTGAACCCCTCTCTAAGATTATTCTTGTTGCCTCAAAAGATTCTCGGCTTTCTTTCACTGGGGAAGTTGTAAAGGAGTTACAAAAAAGAAATGCAAAAGGGACTAGTGTATGGATTGATAAAGGAAAAATTGTTTTCAAACTAGAAACCTCTAAGAGTAAGAAAAAGAGGGTTTGTGCTCCAGTTAAAAAATGGGCTAGATGAATTGGCCAAAAGTTTAGGGTTTAGAAATGCAAAAGAGATGAAAAAACTACCCTTATCTTTAAGAACCGGAAAAGCATATTTTTTGGGTAATTATTTGATGGTAGATTTTCTAAATCTAAAAAGGACCTAAGGGCCCTTTTTTTATTCTCCTTCAATTTCAAGAAGACGCCATATTTCTCCTTTCGTAGAAAATATTTTGAGTTTAGCGTTTTGGGCAATTGTGTTTTTTGCTAAAAGTTGAAAATTGAATTCTAAATTTTCTGGCAAAATTCTCTCTCCATGTTCTACTATATCTCCCAGCTCAATTTTAATTGAAGTAATTTTTTTCAGCCCATTTTTTTGAGCATATTCAAGGGCTGTTTTTAAAATTTTATCTGCCAAATGAAGATCGTGCATAAATACAAATTCAAAATTTAAAATTAAAAGTTAAAAATTGCAGTTCAAAATTAAAAATTTTGAATTTTTCATTTTTAATTTGTTCAGTGGGTTGCGCAGCTGATACAGGGATCATATGCTCTTATCAGCATTTTTATTTTTCTTTTTCTCTCTTTTTCTTTCATCTTTTTTAAATCTGGCAAGAAAGCCCTAAGGTCTTTTTCTAAATTGTCCAAGAATTGTGCAGTTGGGGTGATGATGTTACAACCACTAATTTTTCCTGATTTTGTAATCCAGTAAATATGAAAAAGCGTTCCTCTTGGCGCCTCGCATACCCCAATTCCATAACCGGTTTTAAGGAGAATTTTGTTTGGAGCCAAAATTTCCTTTTCTTTAAAATTCTTTGAAAGATAACAATCCAAAAGTTTTTGAATCTCCTCTATAAAATGAACAACTTCTATTGCCTGAGCAAAGATGTTGAAAAAAGTGTTATAGCAAATTTTTTCTTCAAAAGATTCCTGCGCTAATTTTTGTGCTTCAGGGTTTAATTGATCTCTGTTGTTGTTTATCCTTGCCAAAGCTCCTACCATATAACTTCTTCCTCTATACTTTGCTCTCTTTACCACATCAAAAGGAGTTTGAATTTCTTTAATTTTTGGAAGAAATTTTTTAATAGGGATTGGCTTTGCGTCTGAGGCATTGATTTTTCCCTCATAATAGGCATATTCTTTTTTATCACTCAAAGAAATGAATTCTGTCTTTCTTTCAAATTTTGGATAATTCAGATTTTGAAAAATTTTGGCAAGATCTTTGGCATTTTTTAAAACTTTTTTGCTTTCTTTTAAAAGTTTTTGAAGTCTTTCTTTATTTGGAATCCTTCCAAAGCCCCCAATTTTTGTTGAGGTTGGGTGAATTGCTCTTCCTCCAATTGCCTCAACTAATTTATCTGAAAAATTCCTAATTTGGTTTGCCTTTTTTGCTTCTTCCCTAAACTTTTCAACAAACTTTATATCATGATCTAATTTAAAAAAGTCGGGTAAACTCAAAAAGAAAAGGTGTAAAGAATGGCTTTGTAAAATCTGTCCTGCCAAAAGCAGTTTCCTTAAAATTTTTACCTCTTCTGATACTTCAATTTTAAGCGCATTTTCTAACGCCTTTAAGGAACAAATATTATGAACCACTGGACATACCCCACATATTCTTGAGGTAATTAAGGGCGCATCTTCTATATTTCTTCCAATAATTATTCCCCCAATCAACCTTGCTCCTTCTTTTATCTCAAGTTTTGCTTTTGCCACATTTCCTTTCAAAATATGGCCTACAAACCCCATATGCCCCTCAATTTTTGCAATGTGATCAATGACTATTTTCATAAATGATTAATTAATTTTGGTACGAAGGTTATTCTCGTATCGAAAAAGTTCATCACGAAGACCAAAAATTTCTAATTTTTCCTTCAGCTCTTTTTCTGGAACAAATCGGGAAAGAGACTTTATCATCACATCTAAATTTACATTCTTCTTAAACCCTCGACAAGCCAAACATAAAAGTCCGTTTTTAGGACAAGGAGCGCCACAACCCCCTAGCGTCCAAGGACCAAAACAAACCTTTTTTTGCAAGAGAAAACAATTTTTTGTCCCTTGCAGAGGACATTCCCCACAAACAAAAATTTGCCTTATTTTTGGCTCCTCTCCTTTTATTAACTGTTTCAAAACCATTAAAAATTCTTCTGGGTTTATAGGACATCCCGGAATTGTAAAATCAACTTTTACAAAATTATCAATCTCTTTAATTTCCGGGTTAGCAATTCCTTTTTTATGCTTATAAACATATCTTTGAATTTTTTCTTTATCTTTATAATTTTTAATCTCATGAACCCCCCCAAGAGCAGCACAGTTTCCTAAAACTATTAACTTATCCGCCCTCTTTCTTGCTTCTTTTAAAGTTTTTAATTGTTCTTTTGTGATAGGAGAGCCCTCAATAAAAGCCACATCAAAATGTTCAGGCCAGGGTTGATCTTCTAAATATCTAAATTCCAAAAACTCCACTTTATCTTTTAGTTTCAGTAGTTTTTCTCCCAAAGATAAAATCGCGATCTGGCAACCCTCACAAGAGGTTAAGGAAATTATTCCAATTTTTAATTTTTTGGACATAAAAATAGAGGAGAAGATTTTAGTCTTCTCCTCGATTAGCCAAATTGATTGCTTTCTGTGTAAAATAGTAAAGCTCTTTTACCTGAGGTGGGTTTAATTTCGCGCAAAGATTATTCCAGTGCAAAGCCACCCAATCACCTTCTTGTATTTCTGAGATTATCTGCGAAGTGCTTGGAATAGAAACTGTTGTTTTCTTGTCGATTACATACCTCCCTTTCTTCCAAACAATTGGCCGATATTCCACAACTATTTCTTTCTTTTGATAAGCAACCACCCTTGCCCAGCTTATTCTACAGAGATTTAATACTTCGGGAACGGGTTCTATCTTGCCTGTAACACTTCCTAACAAATAAACATGGAAGTTGTGATGAGGTAGAAAGTCATTGGGAAGGGATAGAAATTTTTCTTGTATTTTGCTAAAGTGTCTTATTAACACCTCCCTAACTTGCTCACTTTTTCTCTCTAAATTTCTCAAAAGATGATTCCCAATAAAATACGCCTCTACTATTTCAAAAGCCAAGGGGTCTTGTATGCCTGTTAATTGAGCAATTGCTTTAAAATAGGGAAAACACGCCGGAGTATGTTCAACCAATTCTTGTGTTTTTTGTGAGAATTTAGTCGGATTCTTTAAAAAATCTTTTAATATCGTTGTTTTCTCTAACGGGAAACAAATACCTAAATCTGCAGTCCCTAAAAGAAACTGAACCGCTAACTTTAATCCCTTCATTTTCTCACCTCCTTTTTTCATTTTTTTGAAATGAGCTTTAAAATTTCTTTTGCTTGCTTTTTTGGAACTTTTTTTACTACAACTCCTTTTTGAACCAAAACAAAATCTCCGGGCTTTATTTTTATTAAACTTTCCTTAACTGTGCGTTTTTTTCCAAAAAAATCTAATTGTATTTTGTTTTTGTCTCGAGAAATAACCTTATAGGGTAAAGCAAGGCACATATTATTCAATAATAACAAAAAGCGCTGGCTTATGCCAGCGCCTGGTCGCCCTCAAACAAAAAAATATTAAATTACCAACGAGACCCAATTACCAACGAGACCCGGCCTCGTTGG
>JAJOKZ010000047.1 GCA_021129555.1 Minisyncoccota bacterium | reverse complement strand
TGCTTTATTTTGCGATATCTTTAAAGGAGTTCATCCAGTAGAAGCATTACTAGTTGCAAATTTAGATATTATTCCGAGATTTAGAGGTTAATTTTTCAAAATAAATACTCTTGAGCGAGCCCGCCCGAAGGGCGGGCGAGCGAAAGAGCTGGCGAAAATTTTTTTAGAAGGCAGGCGGGGGCGAAGCCCCCGCCTGCTGAATTTTATCTTTTGAGATTTCTTTTCTTGGATTTGTGAATTAGATTTGGTAAAATAATAGTGAAAGTTTGCGGAAGTTTAATTCTTGAGCCAAAATCGTCGACTCCATCTATTGAATAAAATCATCGGCTCCGGGGGCAGGATTCGAACCTGCAACCGTGGCCTTAACAGGGCCCCGCTCTACCGTTGAGCTACCCCGGAACATTATCAGTGGATAGTGAGTAGTGGATAGTAAACAAAAGAGGCTCTCTGCTCTAGTATAATCAAAATTGTTTAATTTGTGAAGTCTTTTGCAGAGCCTGCAAAGTTAGCTCCCTATTAGTAGATTAAAAAATTTGATTGCATTTTGAGTAGTAATTTCATCAACTTCCTCAAAAGAAAGGTTTTTGAGTCGGGCGATTTCTTCTATTACAGGTTTTACTCTTCTTGGGTCGTTTCTTTTTCCATTCTCCCCAAGCCAAGGTGAGTCGGTCTCTGTCATTATTCTTTCAAGGGGAAGTTCTTTGACAATTTTTTTGATGTCTTTTGAGGTTAAAAGGGTTGTGTTTACAGAAACAAACCATCCATTTTCTAAAATTTTTGGCACCAATTTGGGTTCAGTGAAAAAATGCATCAAAACCTTTTTGGCCCCTGTTTTTTCTAAAATTTCAACTGAATCAAAAAACGCCTTTCTTGAATGCACAACTAAAGGTTTGTCCAAACTTCTAGCAAGATCAATAAATTTTAAAAACAGATTTTTTTGTTTTTCTTTTTGTGGTTCTTCTTTTGCAACCTTAAAATCTAAGCCTGTCTCCCCTATTCCAACAATTTTGTCTTTGTGTTTTTCAATCCAGTCAAATGCCTTTTTGGTTTCTTTATCTGAGATTTCTTCAATGTAGGTTGGATGAATTCCAACGCAAAGAAAGAAAAAATTTTTGTATTTTTCTGCAAGTTCAAGTCCAATATCAAAATCCTGAGTGTGACAGCAACTATCAATTACTGCTCTCAACTCTTTTTTGCACCCCTCAACTACCTTACCTCTATCTTTTTGATAGTCCTCTTGTTCCAAATGACAATGAACATCTATCATATTAGTATCCCTCCAATTTTTTAATGTTTCTGTGTTTTCTTATTTTCTCCAGTGCCTTTGCTTCAATTTGGCGAATTCTTTCTCTTGTTACCCCAAAAACCTCCCCTACCTCTTGCAAAGTATGAGTTACCCCGTTTTCCAATCCAAACCTCATTGAAAGAATTTTTTGTTCTCTTGGGGTAAGTTCATGTAAAATTTCTCTTATTCTTTCTCTTAAAAGGGCTCTTGCTGCTTCTTTTGAGGGTGAGACAATTTCCTCATCTTTAATAAAATCTGCCAAAATACTTTCCTCATCTGAATCACCAACAGGGGTCTCCAGAGAAATTGTCTTTTGGGCAATTTTTGCGATGTGTTTTACTTTTGCAACAGAGAGTCCCATCTCTTTTGCAATTTCTTCCGGCGTTGGTTCCCTTCCCAACTCCCTTAAAAGATCTCTCCTTACTTTCTCATATTTTGTGATTGTCTCAATCATATGAACCGGAATTTTAATTGTCCTTGCCTGATCAGCCAGGGCTCTAGTTACTGCCTGCCTTATCCACCAAGTCGCATAGGTTGAAAATTTATAGCCTTTTCGCCAGTCAAATTTCTCTGCTGCTCGAAATAATCCAATATTTCCTTCCTGAATTAAATCCAGAAGTGTTAAATTTGGAGATCTTCCAACATGTTTTTTTGCAATTGAAACAACCAGCCTTAAATTTGCCTTGATTAATTTTTGTTTTGCTGCCTCATCCCCTTTTTCAATTCTTTTTGCCAACTCTTTTTCTTCTTTTGCTGTCAAAAACGACACCCTTCCAATCTCTTTTAAATACATCTGAACGGAATCAGGTCTTTTCAAAAGGGCTTCCAACTCCTTTAAACTTTTTGGCCTCTCTTTTTTTTCTTCTTTTTCCTTTAAAAACTCGAATTGGGCCCTTCTTAAAATAACCCCCTCTGCCTCAAGTTTATCTAAAAGTTCCTCCAGCCCCTCTAAATCTTTATAAAACTCTGGAAAGAAATGAATTAATTCAAGGTCGGTCACAAAACCTCTGGTTCTTCCCCGCTTTATAAATTCCTCTATTTTTTCCATTGGAAAAATTCTCTCTCTCTTTTTGCTTCTTTTCTGAGGAGCTTTTTTCTTAATTCTCCTCTCCTTCACTGTTAGCCGTCTTTTCTTTTTTTTCTTTTTTTCCTCCTTCTTTTTTTTGCCTCTTTTCTTTTTTGTCATTTTATTTTTCAATTAATTTTTTTGATAATTTGTTAAACTCCTCCATCAGTTTTTGAATTTTTTCCTCCTCCCCTTTCTCCTCTGCCTTTTTGAGTTCCTCTGAAAGGGAGGAAAGTTGTTTCTTAACAAAAAGTTTTTGAAGTTCTTTTTTTGAGGTTTCAAGTTCCAAAACTGCCTCATTTTTTTCTTTTGGTAAATTCTCATCTATCTCTGATTTTAGATAAATATAATCAAGATATTCTTTTATCTCAGGCAAAAGACCTTCTCCCCTAAATTTTTCTCCCTCCTCTTTCATTTTTTTCAAAATCTCTCTTGTCCTTTCAGAAAAATAATCAAAATTTTTGAAATCTTCTAAAAGATCTGGAAATTTTATAAGAAGGCAAAGAATTCTTTCCTCTATTTTTTCCTCTCTTGTTTTTTCCTTTTGCTCTGGCTCTTTTGCTTCTTCTGAAAGGATCTCTCTTTCTGGCTGATATTTTGCCATCTCATTATAAATAGATTCCTCTTTTACCTCCAGTCTCTTTGCCAACTCCCCTACCCAAAAAGACCTCTCAATCTCATTTGGTATCCTCTTAATTACAGGGATTAAAATTTTTGCAATCTCTTTTTTTCCATCAGGCAAATTTTTGTCAAATTTTAAAAATGCATTCTCAAAATAAAAATCCAAAATTGATTTTGCTCTCTCAATTAATATTTCCCAATCCTCTGGGTGGTGCAAAATAACATCTGCTGGATCTAAACCCTCAGGCAAGGTAATTATTTTTATATTAAATCCTTCTTTTTGGGCTAAATCTATTCCCCTTTTTGTTGCAGAATCACCGGCTATATCCATATCAAAAGCAGTTAAAAGATTCTCTGAATATCTTTTTAAAATTTTTAAATGATAAGGAGTCAAGGTTATCCCTGAAACTGCAACCACATTTTTAACTCCTGCCTGATAAGACATAATCACATCGGTATATCCCTCAACAATGATTGAGGCATCCTTTTGTCGTATATCTACCTTTGCAAAATTTAGGCCATATAAAACTTTGCTTTTGTCATATAAAGGAGTGTTTGGGGTGTTTATATACTTTGCAACCTCCTCTTCTTTTTCAAAAATTCTTCCCCCAAAACCAATTACCTGAGAGTTAATATCAAAAATTGGAAAAATAATCCTTCCTCTGAATCGATCATAAACATTTCCGCTTTCATTTTTAATTGCTAAACCTGCCTCAACAATTTCTTCTTTTTTAAATCCTTTTTTTTGTAAAAAATCAGAAAGTCCCTGCCAGGTATCAGGAGCCCAACCAATTCTCCATTTTTTTATTGATTCTTCCAAGATCCCCCTCCCTTTTAAATATTCCTTCACCTTCTCCCCTTTTTTGCTTTGATGAAGTTGTGTTTCAAAAAATTTACAGGCCAGTTCACAAATATCATAGAGCCTCTTTTTCTTGGTTAAAATTCTTGGATCTTGGGGTTTTAGTTCAACCCCTGCCCTTTTTGCCAAAATTCTTAGGGCATCTTTGAAGTCTACCCCCTCCATTTCGATAATAAACTTAAAAATATCACCTCCCTTTCCGCATCCAAAACAATGCCAAATTTGACGCGCAGGTGACACAAAAAATGAGGGCTTTTTCTCTGAATGAAAAGGACACAAAGCCCTATAGTTTGAGCCAACTTTTTCAAGTTTTATATAACTTGAAATTACCTCAACTATGTCGAGGCGATTTTTTATTTCATCTATAATTGAGTCCATAATTTAGGGAAGTCTTAAGAGAATGTTGGCTATTATTATTTGAAAAAACATCTTTGTTCGGGCAATCACCCCAAGGGAGAAGCCATATTTTCTCTCCTTAATTAAATGAAAAACCCCCTCTAAAATAAAATTCTTAATCTTTAAATTCCTTTTTTTGGCAAAATAAGTTAAGGCACTTTCAACAAAATATTCTTTTTTAAATTCTTCTGGAACACTTTCCCAAAATTCTCTTTTCAAAACCCTCGTCCCTGCAAATGGTGATTCAACTTTTAAAAGCAACCAGGCCCAAACTTTCCCAAAATTTCTCCTGTCTATTGTCCCGATTGTCATGTCTACCTCACTTTCCAAAACCGGAAAAAGCAATCTTTCAAAATGAAAAGATTTAATTCCTAAAAGATCGGCATCTGAGAAAAGAAAAATTTCTGCATCAGTTGAGCGGGTCCCAATTTCTAAAGCCGTCCCCTTCCCCTTATTTTCTTTAAGTTTAATAACTCTTGCCCCCGCCTCCTTTGCAATTTTTGAGGTTTGATCAAGCGAGCCGTCATCAACAACAATCACCTCAGATATATTTTTAGTTTCCAAAAGCGCTTCAACAACTCCTTTGATTGTTTTTTCCTCATTAAATGCAGGAACAATGGCAGCAACTTTTTTGCCCTCCATATTCTCAAATAAATAAATTTCCGGTATAATTATAATTGAAACTTCTTTTAAAATCAATCTTACGTATTCTGCAATATAAAATGACACCGAAAGGGTAATGCTTGTGCAATATAAAATGACACCGAAAAACCAAAAACCTGTTTAACATGTCATGTTAAACAAAGGCGGGGTGGGAGACATTGATAAACCTTGCTTCAGAGAGGGG
>JAJOKZ010000041.1 GCA_021129555.1 Minisyncoccota bacterium | reverse complement strand
CAATATCTTTTTTTGGATCTATATTTTTCTCTACATGAGAGATATCCTTTCTCTCAAAACACCTTACAACTTCCAAAATTGCATCTATCTCTCTTATATAAGATAAAAATTGATTACCCAAACCCTGACCTTTGTGTGCATCTCTAACCAGTCCTGCAATATCAAGAAATTCAATAACCGGAGGAATAATCTTTGGTCGCAAAAAGACCTCGGACAGTTTTTTCAACCTTTTCTCTGGTACTTTTACTACCCCAATATTTGGATCAATAGTACAAAAAGGATAATTAGAAATATCAGCCCTTTGCTTAGTTAAGGCCTCAAATAAAGTGGATTTCCCAACATTTGGAAGACCAACTATCCCAATTTTAAGCATTATTTCATTATATCAATAATAGTTGTTTTTGAGAAATTTTGATTGAATCAACAAGGTGGCCAGCGCAATAATTTCGTCTTTATCTATTTTAAAACTTCTTTTTGACAAAAATTCTAAATATTTCATAATAAAAAATAGCACCTTTAATAAAGGAGGTAAAGATGAGAACGCTTCTGGGATATCTGGTAAAAGGGCTTCTGGTGGTTTTACCTATAGCAATTGTTGTATATTTTGCACTTATCTTTTTTAATGTTTTTGCAAGTATTTTTTCACCCATAGTTGTACAAATCTTGCCCAACATCTCTTTGATGAGCCAAAGAATTGTTTCTTTTGCTTTAATGTTGTTGTTTTTGGTCCTTATAGGATACTTAGCAGAGTGTCTGCATCCATTATTGTATTTGAAGAAACTTTTCCTGAAACTACCCTTGATAAAAACGCTTTTTGGAATACAAAAGGGGAAACTTCCTTCTATTTTTGAAGGAAAAAGAGCGGTCTTGGTGCAGTTTAATGGCGTTTCTCTGTTTGGGTTGTTAATGGGAGAGGTCTTGATCAATAATGAAAATACTCCATCTTCAAAAAAATTGGTAGTGTTTATACCAAACTCTCCCCTACCCTTTACAGGATTTATTTTTCTATTTGACCCAGAACAAGTAAGGCCCTTGCAGAGATTCTCGCTTCCCCAACTTTTTACCTTTGTTAGCAGCTTTGGTACGAGGAATTTAAACCAAATTTCTTTTCCCTCAAAATAAAAGGCGTCACCCAGGTGACGCCTTTTTATCAAATGTTTAAAAATTTACAATAAATTTGCCTCGTTGTAAATTTACAAATGCTGCGGGGCCAGGGCTCGAACCTGGATCAACCGCTCCCCGCCCGCCAAAATTTAAACTGGGAGGGCAGGATTCGAACCTGCACTCGTGGCTCCAAAGGCCACTGTCCTACCATTAGACGACCTCCCAGTATTAATTTTAGCAATGGCGGGCAGGCAAAGGCCGCTGTGTTACCAATTACACCACCCCGCAAGATAAGTCACTAAGTGATCAAGTCACCGAGTTGCTGAATTACCCAATGATCGAGTAGATAATCCATTTTTAAGCTTTGAAATAAAAACATTGATGCCTTTTCCTAAACCTTCATACTTCTCTTTTAACTCTTGATATTGTGTGTTGTCAATATAATAAAGATCTCTGGTTAATAATAAAAAATATCTAACTTCCTCTAACGACCCCCTTGCATTATAAAGAAAATTTAATAATTCTTTTGTCGTATTCCTATGATTTTATCTTTCCCATAATAATTCAGTCACTCAGTGATTTGATAACTTACTCACTCAGTCACTCAGTGACTCGGTCACTTCTACAATCGCTAACTCTAATGGAAGCTGGGGAATTGGTGAATATTTCATTTTGTTTTGGGCCTCTAAAAATACCTTTAGCATTCTTCTTAAATCATTCTCTTTTAACCTCTCTATTTGTTGTTTCAACTTATCTCTCGCCTCTTTTGTTAAGTTTTCAAGAAGCAGATTATTTAAATTTGGATCAATTTTTAAAATAAGCCCACTTCTTAAATAAGAAAGGAGGGTTTTTGCAAATTCAAAAGGATTCAGGCCTTTTTCTATTTCTTTATTTAGAAATTCAACGCAAACCCCCGGTTTTTTTTCAATCAAAAAATCTAAAAATTTGCTGATAATGTTAATATCAATTAGACCTAAAATTTCTTTTACAATTTCTTGAGTTATTTTTTCCACTTTTTGGGTTTTGGCATATGTTATTACTTGTTCTAAAAAACTTTCAGCATCTCTCATCGCCCCATTTGAATTTCCCGCAATTAATTCCAAGGCTTCATCCTCAATTTTGATCTTTTCATTCTCACAAATAAATTGAAGTTTTCTCAAAATCTGGGGCAGAGTTAATTTGTAAAAATCAAATCTCTGACATCGAGAAATAATTGTTGGGATCATCTTTTGGGGCTCAGTTGTTGCTAAAATAAAAATTACATGTTCTGGCGGTTCTTCCAAAATTTTTAAAAGAGCGTTGGCCGCATCTTTTGATAATTGATGAGCTTCATCTATGATAAAAACCTTGTATTTTAATCTTGTTGGAGAAAACTTTGCCCCTTCTTTTAGTTGCCTAATTTCCTCAATCCCTCTATTTGAGGCAGCATCAATTTCAATTAAATCAATTGCCCTTCCTTCATTTATTTCTCTGCAAGATAAACACTCATTGCAGGGTTCATAGCCTTTTCTATTTTCACAATTGATTGCCTTTGCAAAAAGACGGGCCAAAGTTGTTTTCCCAGAACCCCAAGGACCGGCAAATAAATAAGCATGGGAAATTAAATTTTCCTCAATTGCATTGCTCAAGGTCCTAACAATATGCTCCTGCCCTATGACTTCTGAGAAAGTTTTTGGTCTATACTTTCGATAGAGAACCATGGTTTTTGACTATTTGACTAATTCGCTAATTAGTCAATCTGTCAATTAGTCAAATAGTCATTTAGCCAATTAGTCATTTAGCCAAATAGTCAATTAGTCAACCCGTCAATCGGCGATCATCTTCAAAAATTCTTCCTCTGTTATTGTTTTCACTCCCAATTTTTTGACTTTTTCGTATTTTGAGCCGGGGTTTTCTCCTACTACCACAAAGTTAGTATTTCTTGAAACAGACGAAGAAACTTTTCCCCCAAGCAATCTTACCTTCTCTGATGCTTCCTCCCTTGTCGTTGTTTTTAAAGCGCCTGTAAATACAAAGGTTTTTCCCTGAAGTTTTGTTTCCACTTTTTTTGGAGCCTGAATCTTAACTCCTGTTTTAATTAAATCCTTTACCATCTCCCAATTTTCTTTATTTCTAAACCACTCATAAATACTTCGGGCAACAATAGGACCAATATCTGGGATGGATTCTAACTCAGAGAGATCTGTATTTTTGAGTGTCTCAATAGAGCCAAATTTTTGCGCCAAAATATTGGCAGTCTCCTCCCCAACATGCCTTATGCCCAAGGCATAAATAAACCTGTCAAGAGAAATATTTCTGGCTTTATTAATTGCATCAATGAGGTTTTTGGCGGATTTATCAGCAAAACGCTCCAAAGGAATCAAATCCCCCTTCTTCAATTTAAATATGTCTGCTGGTTTTTCAATTAGTCCTTCTTCTAATAATTGATCGATAATCTTTGGTCCTAAATGCTCAATATCAAATGCCTTTTTTGAGATAAAATGATACAGAAATCTTCTATGGGTTGCAAAACAGTTTTTGTTTGAACAATAATAATCAACCTCCCCCGGCTTTCTTATAAGAGGAGCCCCACATACAGGACACTTCTTTGGCATTTTAAACTCTTTCTCCTTTCCTGTACGCAACTCAGGTAAGGCCTTTACAATTTCTGGAATTACCTCCCCTGCTCTTCTTACAATTACAGTATCACCAATTTTTACTCCCAATCTTTTAATTTCATCTTCGTTGTGCAGGGTTGCTCGGGAAACAATTACTCCCTCCAAATTCACCGGCTCCAAAGTTGCAACCGGAGTTGCCTTACCCGTTCTTCCAATTTGAACCACAATATCCTTAATCTTTGTTGTTGCTTCTTTTCCTTGAAACTTAAATGCTACCCAATAGCGAGGGGCTTTTCCAACAACACCCAAAACTGGATAAAGATCTATTTGGTTTACTTTCACCACCACACCATCAGAATTATAAGGAAGTTTTTCCCTGTTTTTCATCCAGTATGAGTGAAATTCAACCACCTCCTTTAAATTTTCAGCTCTCTTTCCCAATACAATCTTCATTCCGCATAATTTTGCTATCTTCATTCCTTCCTCATATGTCTTTTGCCCAATATTTGTAACCATCTGCCAGATATAACAATCAAGCCGTCTTTCAGCAGTAATTTTTGGATCTAATTGACGTAAAGAACCCGCAGCCGCATTTCTTGGGTTGGATAGAAGCGGCTTTCTCTCTTTTTTATATTTCTTATTTAACTCTTCAAAAACTTTTTTTGTCATTATCACCTCCCCCCGAAACTCGATTTTTCCGTTTTTGATTGTTTTCAATAATTTTTGATAAAGATCTAACGGCAAACCCTCCTCTTTAAATTCTTCTTTTGTTGGCTCTCTTAAAGATAAGGGAATTGCTCCAATTGTTTTTACATTTTGGGTTACATCCTCCCCTATTTTTCCATCGCCCCGTGTTGCCCCTCTTATCAAAACTCCTTTCTCATAAATTAAACTTACCGACAACCCATCCATTTTGAGTTCGCAATAATAGTCCCAGAATCTGTTTGGCGCTAATCTCTTTAGACGCTCTCCCCAATCAGATAACTCTTCTTCATTAAAAACATCCTCCAATGAAAGCATTGACACCTCATGCTCAACTTTTTTAAACTCATCTAAAGGTTTTCCAGCAACTCTTTGAGTTGGTGAGTCAGGAGTGATAAATTCTGGATATTGTTGTTCAAGTTGCCAAAGTTCATGTTTTAGCGAATCCAAGGCTTCTGGAGAAATTTCCTCCACATTTTTGACATGATAAAGATATCGATAATGATTAATAAGTTTCTTTAACTTCTCAATTCTTTCTTTTGCCTCCTTTTTTGAAAGTTTTTCTGTCATACTTACCTTATTTTATCTCTTTTCAAATCCAAAAATCAACCTTCCCAAAATTAAACATACCATATACCAACGAGGACGGGTCTCGTTGGTTTTAAATTATCAAAAGCTCGACCTCTGTTAATTTAGCGAGAACAGTTCTCGTTAGATTGGGAGTTGAATAATTTAGCGAGAACAGTTCTCGTTAGATTGGGAGTGTAGAACGGAAATGA
>JAJOKZ010000026.1 GCA_021129555.1 Minisyncoccota bacterium | reverse complement strand
TATGTAGCCCTTCCGCTGAGAAATGCATCCAACCGATTGCTACGAGATAAACGTTTAAAACTCCAAGAGCTCCTCTTATTTTTCCCAAGAAATTTTATTTTCTTCGATTTTAAATTTTCCTTTTAAAAACTTTTCAATTACCCAGATATTTGTTTTGCAATGATTAGTAATTTCTGAGATAGTTACTTCTGATTTCCCCTCAGATAAAGCCAAGAATGGCAAAATTTGATCTCCTAAATGTTTATCCAGACAGACACCACTCCTTCCTTGCTTTAAAAAATCCAAAGCGCATTCTTTTCCTACTACCTCTGCCTGTTTTCCCAATCTCCCCAAATTATCACTTCCAATAATTGTATTCTCAAATTCGGCAATAATATTTATACAAGAGCCGGGCGAAAGAGTAGGGGAGTATTCAACTCTCTCTTTTATTGGGAGTTTTAATTTTCTCAGAACCTGCCTTGCACCTGATATTTGCCTTTCTGCCACTTTTCTATCCCTTAAAAATTCAGAGGCGCAAGAAATTATTTTAATTTCTTTTAAATTTCCTGGCTCTTTTAAATTAATTAGTTTAATTTTTGAGGGAAAGAATATCGCCCTTACTTTTGCTTCGCCTTTTGGATAAAACCCCCTTTTTTCAATTAAAATTTCAGATTTAATCCCCATCTTTTCCAAAATGTTTAAGAAAACAAATCTGAAATGATCAATTGTTGGGGCAAAAAAAGTATCAGTTGCCCCACCATTAATTGTGATTGTAATAGGATTTTTTGCAAATATAGAGGGAAGGATCAGGTTTTGAAAAATCAAGGTAGTACTTCCTGCAGTCTCAATTTTTATTTTCAAATTCTCTTTTGCTTTCTCCAAACTTCCTGGATAAAACCAAATCTCTTGAGAGCCAATATAATCTCCTTCTAATTTTGCGTTGCACAAATCTCTTAAAGCCCTCAATCCCAAAAGATGTTGGACCTTTAATCCTGGTTCTTTTCTCCCTTTTCTAATATTAAAAATATGACAAGGGATTTTTAAAACTGCAGATAGGGCAGTTGCAGTTCGCAAAATCTGCCCACCTCCTTCTAAATATGACCCATCAATTTCAATCATTATAATAATTATACCACGACCAACAGTGTTTAACATGTCATGTTAAACAGTTTTGCAAAAAATGGGTCAATTTTGGACACCTTCTTTCTCCAGCCAGCATTATCAACATCTCCCGCCCCACCTTTGTTTAACATGTCATGTTAAACAGAGAAAGGTAAGGAGGTTTAGTTTTTAAAAATTTTTGGTTTTTGTGATATGGTTTTTGTGATATAATGAAAAATATGGAAAAAAGTGTTCTGGCATACTCTTGATTTTGAAGAGGTCGCCAATCATAAATTGAGAGATAGGGCAGTAGCAGAGGAGATAGGAATAAAGGCAAAAGAAGAGGAGATTCTTGGATGAAGACAATTATCTTTATTAATTGGGGCAACTAAATTTTGCTTTATAGTTAAACATCAGACAGAGATATGATAGAGTTTGTTTCCATTTTTATTCTCTCCTGTATTGTTTTGGCAAAATCAGGCCAGATAGTGGTAAAATCTCTTTCAAATCTTGCCAAGATTTTAAAATGGCGAGAGTTTGTTGTAGCCACAATTCTGATGGCCCTTGCCTCATCCTCTCCGGAGATTTTTGTTGGTATAACTGCCTCTTTATCTGACTCTCCTCAATTGGCGGTGGGAAATATCTTGGGTTCAAATATTATTCTTTTGACTCTTGTTTTAGGAGTTGGGGCAATTTTTACCAAAAAGTTGGAGCTTGGAGAAAAGACCTTTAAAAGAGGGAAATTTTTTGCTTGCGTTTTTACAATTCTTCCCTTGCTTCTTATTTTTGATGGCTTTTTTTCAAGGTCAGACGGGGTAATTTTAATCATTGGCTTTTTGTTTTATCTGAAAGAGGTTCTAAGGGAGCAGAGACGATTTTCAAAAATTTTCAACAAAATCGCTGAAAGTCCTTTTGAGAAATTTAAACTTTTTTTCAAAGAACTGGCAATTTTTGTATTTTCTGTTTGTCTTTTAATTTTAAGTGCAGAAGGTATTGTTTTTTCATCAGAAAAAATTGCCCTTACATCTGGCCTTTCTTTAATTATCATTGGGGTTTTGGGTATTGCCCTGGGAACTTCTTTACCCGAAATTGCCTTTGGGATAAGAGCCATCAAAACAGGCCGCAAAGAAATGATGCTTGGAGGTACGCTTGGCTCAGTGATAGTAAATTCAGGCCTTGCTTTAGGGATAGTTGGGATAATCTCTCCGTTTAGAATTTTTCATTTCTCTTTATATTTTAATGCAATCCTTTTTTCCTTTTTGGCATCCCTGTTTTTTTTGATTTTTGCAAGTACAAAGAATCAAATTACACGAAGGGAGGGATTTTTCCTCCTTTTTATTTATTTAATTTTTGTAATATTTGAAGTTTTATTAGAGATTGCTCGTTTTTAAAATTAAATTGAAAATATGAGAATAGGCATTCCTTCTTTTGGTAAAACCCTTGAATCATTTGTAGAGCCAAGATTTAGTTGGGCTCGTTATTTTGTTGTCTTAGATGAAAGAGGAAACCTGGAAAAGGTAATTGAAAATCCAGCAACCCACATTGCTAAAGGAGCCGACGATCTTGCCTCGCAGACAATAATTGAGAATGCAATAAGAATTTTGCTTTTATCTGATATAAGCCCCTCTGCCTTTAAATTACTGGAATCTGCAGGGGTGAAGGTATATCAGGCAGAAAGAGGTTTAACTATTAAAGAGATTTTTCAACTTTACAAAAAAGGGGCGCTTCAGAGATTGAGAAGCTCCCCTGCAATTGAATAAATTACAATTTTGCCCTTAAACTCTCAATTCTTGCCTTAATTTGGGCAGCTTTTTCAAATTGGAGGTTTCTTCTTGCTAAATCAAGTTGATATTTTAACTGACGCAAATATTCCTTTAAAAATTCCTCCTTTGGTAATTTCTCTTCTTTTTCTTCTTTTGGAGCCAATGTCTCCCTTATCGGCTTTATTACCGGCATTGGCCTAACTTTATGAAGTTTGTTGTATTCCTCCTGAATTCTCCTTCTTCTTTTTGTTTCCTCAATTGCTTTTTTCATTGATTTTGTAAATTTGTCAGCATACATAATGATATGACCCTCCAGGTGTCTTGCTGCCCTTCCCATAATCTGAATTAAAGATTTTTCATCTCTCAAAAACCCTTCTTTGTCTGCGTCCAGAATTGCAATTAACGATACCTCTGGCAAATCAAGCCCCTCTCTTAAAAGATTTATTCCCACCAAAACATCACAATCTCCCTTTCTTAGTTTTGCCAAATACCTTGGACGCACAAGAGTTTTTATTTCCGAGTGTAAATACTCTGCCTTTATCCCTTTTTTCTTTAAATGTTCAGATAAGGCCTCTGCCAATCTTTTTGTGAGAGTTAGAACCAAAACCCTTTGATTTTTTTCTTTTCTTTTTTTAATTTCTTTTATTAAACCCTCAACCTGATTTTCTGTTGGCCTTATCTCAATTGTTGGATCTAAAAGATAAGTTGGTCTTACAATTAGCTCAACAATCTGTTTTGATATTCTTCTTTCATATTTATCTGGAGTGGCAGAGACAAAAATTACTTTATCCGTTTTTTCTAAGAATTCTTTAAACTTTAGAGGCCGATTATCAAAAGCAGAAGAAAGGCGAAAGCCATACTCAACCAAGGTTTTCTTTCTTGAATAATCTCCCTCATACATCCCTTTTAGTTGTGGAATTGAGATGTGTGATTCATCAATAAATATCAGATAAGGCCTTTTATAATAATCAAGTAAAGTAAAGGGGGGCCCGCCCGATTTTCTAAATTCTAAATGTCTTGAATAATTTTCAATTCCATGACACCAGCCGGTTTCTCTTATCATTGCTAAATCATATTCGGTTCTTCTTTTTAGTCTTTCAGCTTCCAACAATTTTCCTTCCTTTTTTAATTTCTCAACTCTTTCCTGTAATTCCAACTCAATATTTGCCAGAGCAATGTTTAACCTTTCTCTTTCTGTTAGCCAGAATTTTGCCGGCCAGATTTCAACTTTTTCTATTTTTTTAAATTTTCCAAAAGGCACCTCTCCTACAAAAATATTTTCAATTTTTTCTCCCAAATTCTCAATCCTTATAATTTGATCAACGCCTGATGTCCAAATATCAATATAATTCATTCTAATCCTAAATTTTCCTCGCCAAAGCTCATAATCATTTCTTTCATATTGAAGGTCAAGCAGCCTTTCCAAAAGCTTCTCTCTTGTAATTTTTTGTCCGGCTTTTAGGTGCAAAGAAAGTTTTTGATAAATATCAGGAGACCCTAGGTTATAAATACAGGAAACCGATGCTACTACCAGTACATCATCTCTTGTTAAAACTGCTTGGACTGCCTGATGTCTTAATCTATCAATCTCTTCGTTTATTTTTGCATCTTTTTCAATGTAGGTATCGGTTTTGGGAATATATGCTTCTGGTTGGTAATAATCATAATAAGAAACAAAATAACAGACAGCATTTTCAGGGAAGAATGCTCTAAATTCTTCATACAACTGTGCTGCCAAAGTTTTATTTGGAGAAATTATCAAGGTTGGAAGTTGAACCCTCTCAATTACCTTTGCCATAATAAATGTTTTTCCAGAGCCGGTAACACCCAAAAGAGTCTGGAATTTATATCCTTTTTTAATGCCTTCTGCCAATTGCTTAATTGCCTTTGGCTGATCTCCTTTCGGTTTAAATTTTGATATTACTTTGAATTTCATAATCTCAAAGCTTTTTTTCTTCTCAATTTATGATAGGCAACAGCAAACCGATGCGCCTCATCCCTTATTTTTAACAAAAAATTTCTAAATTCTTCTGGTAAATCATCAAGCAAGACAAAATTTTTTGAAAAGGGAGAGTATAGCCTCCCCGAGTGTTTGCCCCTCTTTGCCAAGGCCAAAATTGGAATATCAATTTTTTCTCCTGCTTTTAGCTGTCCTTTCCCGCCGTCTAAAAGAATTAAATCTGGCATTTTCCATTCAATATGTTTCATTCTGCGCAGAAGCACCTCTCTTAAAGATTTTACATCGTTTTGACCCTTTACTCTTTTAATTTTAAATCTCCTATAATCAGATTTTTTGGGTTTTTGTTTCTCAAATACAATCATTGAACCAACTGTCAAGCTTCCGGAAATATTTGAAATATCATATCCCTCAATTCTTACATTTTCTCCAAGATAAACTTTTAGCAAGACTTTTAGGGTCTCGATCAATTTTTGATATTTCTTTTTTTGCCTTTTGTTTTTGCAGGGAGCAGGACAAACTTCCAAGTGATAATAAAGGCAAGGTTTTTTTGACAAACTTTTACAGGTCCTAAATGGCAAAATCCTTCTAATCTCTGCCAAAAATTTTTTTAACTCTGATCCTTTCACATAAGGCCCAAAATAATCAAATTTTGAATTTTGAATTTTGAATTTTGAATTTGTTTGGAATTTAGTACTTGGGATTTGGAATTTATTGATCTGGTGTGTCCAGAAAACCCTTGGAAAATCCTCATTTGTGATTCCCACATAAAAATAATTTTTATCATCCCTCCACTCAATATTAAATTTTGGCTGATATTTTTTAATTAGTCCTGCCTCCAGAAGCATTGCCTCTTTTTCGTTTTCACACTCAAAAAAATCAATATCAGAGATGTTATTAATAAAATCCCAAATCCATTTTTGGCGTCTCTGAAAATATTGCTTTACTCTTTTTTTGAGATTTTTTGCTTTGCCAATATATAAAATATTTTCATTTTCATCTTTGAAAATATAAACACCGGGATTTTCTGACAATTTTTCAATTTTTTCTTTTAGCCCTC
>JAJOKZ010000036.1 GCA_021129555.1 Minisyncoccota bacterium | reverse complement strand
TCTCCCACCCCGCCTTTGTTTAACATGTCATGTTAAACAGGTTTTTGGAAAAAATGTGGGTATACATTACCTCGGTCTCTTGACAAAAAATGTATTTAAAGATAAAAATAGATTATAGAAGTTAGCAATTAAAGGTCGAGACTGCTAATTAAAATTAACAAAGGCCTATGAAAATAAAACCAATATCAAATCATATTTTAATTGAGCCAATAGAGGAGGAAGAGAAAACAAAAAGTGGTATTCTTCTGCCAGAGACAGCAGAAAAAGAGAAGCCCCAAGAGGGAAAAGTGATTGCTGTTGGTCCTGGCAGAAAAACCTCCTCTGGTAAAATTATTCCCTTAGAGGTAAAGGTCGGCGATAGAGTCATCTTTACAAAATATGGTCCAACAGAAATTGAGATAGATGAGAAAAAATATTTAATTGCAAAAGAGGAAGATATTTTAGCAATTATTGAGGAATAAAATTAAACAAAACCTATGGCAACAGAGATTCATTATTCAGAAATTGCCAGAAAAAAACTTAAAACAGGAGTTGATAAATTGGCAAATGCGGTCAAAGTAACTCTTGGACCAAGGGGTAGGAATGTTGTTTTAGATAAGGGTTTTGGTGCACCAACAATTACAAATGATGGGGTGACCATTGCAAAAGAAATTGAACTTGAGGATAAAATTGAAAATTCGGGTGCAGAGATTGTAAAAGAAGTGGCCTCAAAAACAAATGATGTTGCAGGGGATGGAACAACTACTGCAACTGTTTTGGCACAAGAAATTATTGCTCAGGGACTTAAAAATGTTGCTGCAGGTGCAAGCCCCTTGGCTTTGAAAAGAGGGATTGAGATGGCAACAAAAAAGGCAGTTGAATATTTAAAAGAGATTTCAAAACCGGTTTCAGGAAAAGAAGAGATAGTGAAGGTAGCCACAATTTCTGCCGAAGATTCAGAATTGGGAAACTTGATTGCAGAGGTGATTGATGAGATTGGAAAGGATGGGGTAGTGACAGTTGAGGAATCAAAAAAGATTGGGCTTGAAAAAGAGATTGTTAAAGGGTTGCAATTTGATAGGGGTTATGTTTCTCCTTATATGATTACCGATGCAGAACATATGAAAGCGGAGGTTGAGGATCCTTATATTTTGATAACTGATAAAAAAATCTCCTCTTTGCAGGATATTTTGCCGGTATTAGAAAAAGTTGCAAATACCGGAAAAAAAGATTTAGTAATCATTGCCGATGAAGTTGAGGGAGATGCTTTGGCAACGTTAGTTGTGAATAAATTAAGAGGAGTTTTGAATTGTCTGGCAGTAAAGGCCCCGGGATTTGGAGATAGAAAAAAAGAAATGCTTCAGGATATTGCAGTGGTCACCGGAGGGAAGGTAATTTCTGAGGAAACAGGTATGAAACTTGAGAATATTCAACTTGAAAGCTTAGGAAGAGCAAGGAAGGTTGTCTCAACAAAAGAGAATACAACAATTATTGAGGGAAAGGGTAAAAAAGAGGAGATTGAGGCAAGGATTCAACAAATAAGAGCTCAGATAAAGGAGACAGAATCTGAGTTTGATAAAGAAAAGTTGGAAGAAAGATTAGGGAAATTATCTGGTGGGGTGGCAGTAATTAAGGTTGGCGCTCCAACAGAGGTTGAGCAAAAAGCAAGACAGCACAAAGCAGAAGATGCTTTGGCGGCCACTAAGGCAGCAATTGAGGAGGGAATAGTTCCTGGAGGAGGAGTGGCACTTTTAAGAGCCTCTCTTGTTTTAGATGAGATAAAAGTTGAGGAAAAAGGCCTGTCTGCCGGCAGACAGGGAGATTTAGAGAAAGATATTAATACCGGTATTGAGATTTTAAAAAGAGCAATGGAGGCACCAATCAGGCAGATTGCTAAAAATGCAGGAGTAGACGAAGGTATTGTTGTTGCAAAAGTAAAGGAGGCAAAAGATTTGGGCTTTGGGTTTAATGCTTTAACTCTTGAATTTGAAGATTTATTAAAAAGAGGAATTATTGATCCAACAAAGGTTGTAAGATCAGCCCTTGAAAATGCTGCTTCGGCTGCTTCAACTCTTTTGACAACTGAAGCGGTTGTATCGGAGTTGCCAGAAAAAGAAAAAGAAAAAACTCCGGGAGTTGGGGAGGAGTACTAATTTGAAGAAGAAAATTTAAAGAAAGCAACCCTAAAATTGGGGTTGCTTTCTGTTTATTGGTATTTTATAATAAAAAACAATTAAACAAAAATTATGAGTTTTCTTGTCTGGATTTTTATAATTTTGGGTTTTATTTTCCTTTGAATAGTTTTTATTTTCAACAAACTTATAAGACTCAAAAACAGAGCAAAAGAGGCCTGGTCAGATATCGAGGTCCAATTAAAGAGAAGGTATAATCTGATTCCGAATTTAGTTGATCTCTTTTTGCGGTAGCAGAAAATTATCCGGATTTGAAAGCCTCGCAGAACTTCTTGGAACTTCAAAGAGAATTAAGGGATACTGAGCCAACTCTTTATACACTAAAAGAGTCAAATGTAAGAAAAACTTATTTTTTAATTACCCTCTTTTTGCTTTTTGTAATTGGAAAAGGGTTGAGCTTGAGGGAGTAATTACCCACGAACTTTCTCATATTAAAAATAGAGATATGTTGCTGCAAACAGTGGTTGTGGTTTTGGCAGGAATGATTTCAATTGCATCAGAGATATTTTTGAGGAGTTTGTGGTGGGGTGGGGGAAGGAGAAGAAGGGATGAAAATCAAATTTTCTATCTTTTGGGCTTAGTTGCAATAATTCTGGCACCAATTGCTACAACTTTAATTCGTCTTGCAATTTCAAGAAAAAGAGAGTTTTTGGCAGATGCATCTGGTGCTTTGCTGACAAGGTATCCAGAAGGTTTGGCAAGAGCATTGGAAAAAATTGTATCTGATCTCCATCCAATGAGAGTGGCAAAATCTGCAACTGCCCATCTTTTCATTGCCAGCCCATTCCGTGGAAAACAAAAAACAAGTTTTCTTGCCAAACTTTTTATGACTCACCCCCCCCAGTTGAGGAAAGAATAAGAGTTTTGAGGGAGATGAGGGTTTAAACAATAATTAATTATTGTTTGGAGGGGTGCCGGAGTGGACAAACGGAACGGCCTGGAGAGCCGTGGCCCCTTCGTGGGCTTCGTGGGTTCGAATCCCACCCCCTCCGCCAGGTCAAAAAAAGGTTAAATTTGGACTTTTCTCTGCTAAATTTTAAGTAAAAATTATGAATCAAAGAGAAATAAAAAACCTAGAGAAAAAATTAGAAGAACTTCTTAAAAATAAAGAGGAGGTTTTGTTTTGTTATTTGTTTGGTTCAATGGCGTATCAAAAGCCGACTTCAAAAAGCGATATAGATTTAGCATTGTATTTGGACAAAAGAACAATACAAAATTTTTTTTGAAAAGAGGTTGGAATTTATTGTGGAATTTTCAAGATTTCTGGGCAGGGAAGTAGATGTAGTTATTTTAAACACCGCCTCTCCCTTTTTGAGGTTTGTGGTTATAAAAGAGGGAAAGTTAATTTATGAAAAAGATAAAAGCCAAAGGATTGATTTCGAACTTAAATCCTTAAATGAATATTTCGATTACAAACCTATTTTGGAACTGTATCGTCAAAAAATCTTATCTTCTTAATTTTATGACCTCCCTAGCAAAAGAAAAAATCATAGAAAAAATGCAAAGATTTGATGAATATTTGGGGTACCTTTTCCAACTCCAAAAAGAAGCAAAAAATGAAAAAATGTTTATCTCCGATTTTCGCTTATTTGGGAATACTGAGAGGTATCTTCAATTGGCTATTCAAATAATTATTGATGTAACTCACTTGATAATAATTGACCTAGGACCTGAGAGGCCGGAAGATAATTATGAGGCAATTTCTATTCTTTTTGAGAAGAATATCATTTCAGAAGATTTGGCCCAAAAATTAACCAAAATGATAGGTTTGAGAAATCTGTTAGTTTACGAATATGGAAGAATTGATAGAAAAAAAATTTATAAAATTTTAAAAGAAATTAAACCTCGACACTAGATTTCCCAATGTCTTCTGGTTGTTAATTTTTTAAAGGCTGTCTTAAAAAGAATGGTGTTATTTTCTTTTGAACAATTTATAATTTGGTTTTTTGAGAAAGGGATAAAGATTATTTTGATCTTGGTTTTTGCCTTTGTTTTGACTCAAGTTTTCAAGATTCTAATCTCAAGATTTTTGAGACATTTTTTAAAGAAAAAAGATAAGTTAGAGAAAGTAAAATTAAAATTGGAAGAAGAAAGAATCAAAACTCTTCATAATGTTTTATACTCAATTGCAAAGACAATTATCTGGATTTTTGCAGTGATTACTGTTTTGCCAGAGGTAGGAATAAATATCACCCCACTTTTAACCGGGCTTGGAATTGGGGGGTTGGCTTTGGGTTTTGGAGCAAAAAATTTAATTCAGGATTATATTTCAGGTCTTTTTATTTTAATTGAAGATCAGTTCAGAGCAGGGGAGGAAGTTGAAATTGGGGGAAAGAAGGGAAAAATAGTAGATTTTAATTTAAGGAGAACAATATTGAAGGATAAAGATGGCATTTTGCATTTTATTCCAAACAGCCAGATAAAAGTTGCCACAAATTTTTCAAGGAAACTTGACAGATAGAGTTGAACTTTTATTATTGAAATAGAATTATGAACCAAGATTTTTCTGAATTAATTGAATATTTGGATGAGAAATTTACCAGAATTGACAAAGAACTGAAAGACCTTAAGAATGCTTTTAACGATCTTCAAACTTCAGTTGACGCCTATATCAAAAAAAACAGATACTTATTTTCAGGAAATGGTAATGCTTGCTCATAAAGTTGACAGACATGAGAAATGGATTCGGCAAATTGCAGAGAAGTTAGGGATAAAATTAGAATACTAAATTTTGTTTAGCAAAACTAATTCAAATTTCTTTTTCTCTAAATCTAAAACACAAAAGGTGGGCTGATAGGGCTCGCCTTTTAAGTTTCCTGGATTGGCAAGATAAACTCCGTCAATTTCTTCAGTCCAAGGTTTGTGAGTATGACCATAGAAAATAAAATGATAATTTTTTGTTTTGGCCAATTGTTTTGCCGTTTCAGGAAAATGGGTGAAGGCAATTTTTAACTTTTTGATTTTAATTTTGCCAAAATCGTCAAAAATTTTTAGGTTTTGATGTTTGTCTTGAAGATTTTCCATTTCCTCAATCTCCAAATCTGCATTCCCAAAAACAAGAAAAACTTTTCCCTCAAAATTGTTTAATATCCTCTTTAGAGTTTGAGATGAGGCAACATCACCGCAATGAACAATCATCTGAATTTTGCCTTCTTTTGCCCAATTTAAAAACTTTGAAAGATTTTCTAAATTATCATGGCTATCTGAGATAATTGCCAACCTCATTTTAATTTTTTGTATAGTTTTAGATATTCTTTGGCAGATTTTCTCCAAGAAAAATCCTTTTTCATTTCATTTATTTGAAGTTTTCGCCAAACTTCTTGATTTCGATAAGTTTTTAAAGCCCTTTTTATGGTTTTAAAAAACTCCTCTGAATTATATTTTTTAAACAAAAACCTTTCCCCCTTAACTATTACTTTTGACCCTTGCCCGCCTGCCGCCTGTCTGTTGGGCAGACAGGGACGGGCAGGACTTTTGACTTTTGAGTTTTTTATTGTGTCTTTTATTCCTCCAACTGCTCTTGCCACAGGAATTGTTCCATATTTCATTGCAATTTGCTGTCCCAGACCACAAGGTTCAAAATAAGAGGGCATTAAAAATATATCAGATCCGGCATAAATTTGGTGAGCCAGTTTTTCATCAAAAAGAATGTTTGTCCTAAATTTTTGTAAATATTTTTTCTCCATTCTTAAAAAGAATTTCTCATAAGAAAGAGAACCCTTCCCTAAAAGAATAAAATAAATATCCTCTTTTAGAAGTTTTTCAAAAATTTTTTCAATCAAGTCAATTCCTTTTTGTTGAGCAAGGCGAGAGATAATTGAAAGTAAAGGTCTTTGCAAATTGCTTTATATGTTTAACATGTCATGTTAAACACTTTTTTAAAAAATTGGGGTCA
>JAJOKZ010000049.1 GCA_021129555.1 Minisyncoccota bacterium | reverse complement strand
TTAATCCAACTGAATTGAAAAGAGTAATTGATAAGAAATTAGACCTGCTTTAGCAGGCTTATCAGAAGAAAAACAAATCTCAAAAGGTCGAGCCTCACAAAAAACAAAAATCAATTTCGGTGTCATAGTTAAATTGCTTGACACGCTTTGTGTAATGGTTCAGGATTTTAAAAATAACTTTAAGAGAAATGTTCTTGTAGTAGATTTTGGTAGAATTTTCTGTTCAAAGTATTTTAAAAGATAAGGGATTTTACCTTTCTCTCTTGCTTTTTTTAAACCCAGATAAAAAGCTATTATATTTTCTTTTTTTGTGCCCACGCACTCAAAGGGCTTGCACCTTCCTTTTCCTATTAGTTCTAACATTCTTGGTAAAAGTTTTTTATCCTCAAATAAATTCTTCCCAAATATTTTAATTAATTTTCCCTCTTTCATAAAAGGATATAAACTTGCAAAAACAAAAAGACATTTTGGACATCTGCCACACCACTTCAAAGATCTCTTTTCAATTTTATAAGCATTATTACAACTCAAAAAAGCAAAATGATATTTTGAAAGTTTTGAAAAAATTTCTGCAATCTCAATTTCTGAAAAATTTCTTAGAGGAGAAAAAACCTCAACATTTTTCAAAAGATACTTTTTGGTAATTTCTCTAAATCTTTCTTCAAATTCAGATGTTTTTGACCATTGATGATTTATCCATCTTTTTTTGTATTTTAAATTTGGCTCATCTGCACTTTTCTCCCAGCCAAAGGCAATTTTCCCATAATTAAAAAGATAAGCCAAAATTAAGGAGAGATAAGCTAAAAATGCAGAAAAAGGAATATGTCCGTTTAGAAATTTCCCTGTTTTGTTTAGTTTGAACAACAAAGGATCAAGATTTCTTTCTACTAAGATGATTTCTTTTAATTTGGCAATTTTTGCAATTTCAAGTTGGGGCTTTTTTGGGTTTAAGATAAATCCTGAAAGATAATTTCCCTTTCTTCTCAAAAGTTCAATTACAACAGGTGAATCCTTCCCTCCCCCAATTGGTATTAAAAACTTTTTTGGATTTAATTTTTTGCTAATTGGTGGATATAATTTTTTGTCTTTATTTGTTTTGATTTTCAAAAAACCTTTTTTTGTAAAGTCAATTTTATTTTTATAAAAATACTCCCCCATTCCTTTCAAAATAATCTTTCTCAAAAATGCTTTTTCTTTTCTATTTAAATTTCCTGCCTCAATTACAATTTCTCTTGAAGCAGTTAATTTCCAATAATTTAGCATCTCTATCAGCCCTAAATGAAAAATAAAATTTCCCAAATCAGAGGTTTTTGATTGTTTGAACTGATTTTTGGAAAGTTTTTTTATGGTTATTTTTGTTTGAAATTTTAAATCCGGCTCAATTAAAAAACCAAACCAAATATGCAAATTTGGCTCTCTATACTCAAATCCAAAATCCTTATAAACGAATTGGGAATATTCTTTCCTTAAAATTTTAACCTTCATTTTCCTCAAGGGACAGTCCCCAAAAATTGAAGTGTAAGAAGCGTTGATAATTCTTGCTTCCGGTGCCAATTTTTTCAATTTGGCATGATTTTAATAAAAATTGAAAATTACAAAGCAGTATGGGTTGATTTTACCCCAACAGTCTTATTGCAATACCCACAATCGCAGATATTACACCAATCACCCAAAATCGCATTGTTACTTTGTAGTGGGGCCAGCCTTTTGCTTCAAAATGATGATGAATTGGCGCTGCTAAAAATAATTTTCTTTTTAGGAACTTTTTTGAAAGGAGTTGCAAAATCACAGAGGCAGATTCAATTACCAAAAGTATTCCAATAATTGGCAAGACCAAAACAGAATCAGTCAAAAATGCAACCACAGTCAAAGCAGGACAAAGCCCCATTATCCCTGTCTCTCCCATATAAAACCTAGCAGGCGGAATATTAAACCACAAAAAAGCAAGAATTGCTCCTGCCACTGCTGCACAAAATCCTGCCAGATCTATCTGCCCATTAAAAAAGGCAATTGCTCCATAGGCCCCAAAAATAGTGGCAAAGGCGCCACCTGCCAAACCATCTAATCCATCAATTACTCCCCCACTATAAGTTGCCATTGTCACTAAAATGAAAAAAGGAATATATAAAGCCCCAAGATAGATATCCCCCACCCTTGGGATGTGGAGAGTTTGCCACCCAAGTTTATAATAAAACCAAAGCCCCCCAATTAATCCAATAAAAAACATCAAAATTAACCGTTTTTTTAAACTTAAACCCCCTCCAAAATATTTCCCTTTCCCTTTTACCTGCAAAATATCATCTATTAAACCAACTAAAGCTCCTGCAACCAGTGCAAAAAAAGGAAGCCAGGTTTGGGATCTGCTTAAAAAATTAAGTTTTTGAAAAACCCAAAAATCAATTTTTGACAAAAGGAAAAAAATAATTGCAACAATTACTGGAACTGTCCAGACCAAAAGCCCGCCAAATCGAGGGACCTTTGTTTCTTTTTCTGTATGATACTTTAAAAATGTTTCCAACTTCTTTCCGTCAATTGAGATTGTCCGAGGCGATTTCTTCCATAATTTATGTTTGTATAAAAAGTTGGTTAAAAATGGAGTTAAAGCAAAGGCTAGAGCAAAAGAAAAAGAACCCAAGAAAAATACCTTTAAAACATTAATTATTAAGTAGGGGTCATATAAATATTGAGGAAGCTCTCCTACCATATATATGCCTCTTTTACCCAATTAATAAGTTTTTCCATGTCTTCAAATCGATTTTTTGAATTTAGAATTACATTTATGATAAATCCGTCTTTCTCTTTTGGATGTTTAATTACCAAAAGAAGACACTCTCCTGCCAAAAGAGTATACCCGGTTTTTCCAAAGATAATTTCTTTTTGATATTTTTCCAGCAACTTATTTGTGTTTTTAATTTTATGATGAAAAGAATTATCAGCCCTGTACAAATAAAATTCTTTCTTTTGCGTCATTTTTATCAAAAAATCTGCCCGAGGGTCAGTTTTACTTTTTTGAAGAATAAACTTTGCTAGTTTTGCCAAATCTCTTGCAGTAGAATAATTATATTTCTCTCCTGGAAAATCTGGATCGACCCCTGTTGGATTAACAAAATAGGTATTTTTAAGTCCTATTTCTTTTGCCTTTTTTTGCATCATTTTCACAAATTTTTTAACTCCTACAACCTCTGCCAAAGCGACAGTTGCATCATTACTTGATTCAAGCATAACCGAGTGCAAAAGATCTTTTACATAAAACCTCTCCCCTTCCCTAAAAAAACCTATCTCTCCCTCTGTCTCAATTGCTTTTTTTGAAAATTTAACAATTCTGTTTAGATTGTAGTTTTCTACCACAAAAAATCCAGACAAAATTTTGCTCAAACTGGCAATTGGCAAAATTTTGTCTGGATTTTTTGAAAATAAAATATATTCATTGCCAAGATTATCCACCCCAACAGAGATAACAGATACCGCCCCAATTTGCAGATCTTTTACTCTCCAATTTCTAAAGGGCTTCAAAAAAGAATAGTCAACCGGAATTTGAGCAAGCATCTTTTCGTAAATTTTTGAGAAATATTGCCAGTTAAGATATCCTTCAAAAACTTCTTTGAATTTGAAAATCCCAAATAAAATAAAAAGAAACAATAATAAAATTAAGATGACTTTTAAAAAGTTTTTCTTTTTGATTTTACTTTGCCAACCCTCAAGTTTTATTTTTGGAAATGTCGCTTTTCTCATTTTCCTCTCTCTCAATTTTGATATGCAATTCTTTTAGTTGTTCTTCTTCTACTTCAGAGGGAGCCCCCATCATTAAATCTTGTGAATCTCCTGTCTTTGGAAAAGGAATCACCTCTCTTATATTTGGCTCATTTAAAAGAATAGCCAAAAACCTATCAAGGCCAATTGCAATTCCCCCATGTGGTGGAACCCCGTATTCAAATGCCTCAAGCAAATGCCCAAACTTTTTTTGAACCTCTTCTTTTTTGTGCCCCAAGACCTCAAAGACTGCTTCCAAAATTTCTCTTTTATAACTTCTCAAACTCCCACCCCCAATTTCATAACCGTTTAGCACCAAATCATATTGATATGCCAAAATCTCTTGAGGTTTTTCTTTAATTAAAGAGACATCATCGGTTTGAGGACGGGTGAAAGGATGATGCACTGTCTTCCATCTTTTTTCTTTTTCTGACCATTCAAACATTGGAAAATTAACAATAAAAGCAAAGGATAGTTCATTTTTGTCATCTTGCCTTTCTCTTAAATCAGGCTTATCGGTATTATATTTTTCCATAATTTCTTGGTAGTTTAGCCGTGGAAAAGGAAATTCTTTAATTCTTTTTTGGGGAAATATTTTTTTAACAACCTCTTGTATCATTTTTTCAATTACCCTTAAAACATCTTCCATTTCCACAAAAGACATCTCTAAGTCAATTTGAGTAAATTCTGCCTGCCTGTCTGCTCTTGGATCCTCATCTCTAAAACATCTTGCGATCTGAAAATATTTTTCAATTCCTGTCACCATTAAGAGTTGTTTGTATTGTTGCGGGCTTTGTGGAAGGGCATAGAATTTGCCCGGTTGCAGGCGCGAAGGTACAAGAAAATCCCTTGCGCCCTCAGGTGTTGCTTTAGTTAAAATTGGTGTCTCAATTTCAATAAAGCCATTATTTTTTAGGAAATTTCTTATCTCAAAGACAGCTTCCTGCCTTAAAATTAAATTCCTTCTTAATCTCTCTCTCCGTAAATCTAAATATCGATATTTTAATCTTTTCTCCTCACTTATCTCATATCCATCACTCTGAATTGAAAAAGGCAAAGTTTTTGCAACAGACAATATTTTTAATCTCTCTCCCAAAAGCTCAATCTCTCCAGTTACAAGGTCTGAGTTCTCTGTCCCTTTTGGCCTTTTCTGCACTTTTCCTATTACCTCAATTACCCATTCAGGTTTTAGTTTTTTGGCCAGATCAAATACATCAGGGCTACTTTGCTTTGAAAAAGTTATCTGCAAAAGCCCGGATCTATCTCTTAGATCCACAAAAACAATTTTGCCATGAGTTCTAAAATTATTTACCCAGCCGGCTACTTTTACTTGTTGATCTAAAAAATTGGGCGCCTTAAAAATTGGAATCCTTTTCATTGTTTTATAAGTATTTTTTTATTTTTTCTACAATTTGAGCAGGAGTGTAGTTTGCCTTCAACAGATATTCCTTGACTTTCAATTTTTTTGCCTTTTCTCTTAGTTTAACATCTTCTAAATTTGAGAGAATAACCACCGATGGACAAGCCCTGCTCTTTTTTACTTCACTTAAAAAAGAGATACCATTTTGTTTTGGCAGGAGAATATCCAAAACAATTAAGTTTATATTTTTCTCTTTTTCAAGGTATTTTTTTGCCTCCTCGGCACTAAAAGCCTTCAAAACCAAAACCCCTATCTCTTTCAATTTTTTCTCATAAATCTCAACTAATAAAGGTTCATCTTCCACTAAAAGAATTTTTTTCTTTTTCTTTCGCATTACCCCATTATACCCAAAAAATTTATAAATTTCCAGAAAAAAACACCCCTTTGAGGGGAGAAGTAAAAAGGAGGACGCGGCGGCGGCCAGACCAAAGCAGCTGATCTGGGCGAGGGGGATATAGTTAAATTTTGCCGCATCCTCTCATCTTAAAGGTCGGCTAAAAGAACTTCTGTTTTCATTATTTCATTATTATAAATTTATAATCTGCTGTAATGCAAAAGACGAGATACATTTTGACACCCCCCCTCAAATGCCAAAAATTGGTATAATTAGGAGAAAGAAAGGTCAAAAACTATCTAAAATTAGTCAAAATGTATCTCATCAATATGGTAAAAAGAGTATTTCTAGATAACAGAGGAAGGAAAAGAATCCTTCCCTGGGGTTTTCATCTGGTAGAAGATCTAGTTCCTCTCTATCAGATGAGAGATGATTTAAAAAAGAAAACTCTATCTAAACAAGCTAAATTAAGGCTTCAATGTATAATCTATATAGCCTGGAAGATAGAGAAAGGGTACCCAAAAGGAAAAGGCAACGAGAGATCACCAAAAACCTGTTTAACATGACATGTTAAACAAAGGCGGGGTGGGAGACATTGA
>JAJOKZ010000010.1 GCA_021129555.1 Minisyncoccota bacterium | reverse complement strand
ATTGGATAACCCAAAAACAAAAACTGCTGAATATTCAGCTGCCCCTATTTTCAGAGAGATGGCTCAATACATTATTAACTATTACCAAATCCCCCCTGATTATACCCCAGAACAATAATTAACATGACATGTTAAACACCAAAATGTTTAACATGTCATGTTAAACAGGGGGTTGTTTTTTTGAAAGAAATTTGGTATTTTGAAAACTGCAGGGAGGGTTGGCCGAATTGGCAAGGCGCTGGTCTTGAAAACCAGTGGGCGTTATGCCCTTGCAGGTTCAAGTCCTGCACCCTCCGCAACAAAAAAACCGACCCCCAACAGAGAGTCGGTTTTTTGTTATCTCCCCTATTTTATTTACGTTGTCTTTTCTCAAGATATAATTTCAACGCCTCTACTGTTTCCTGAATATCTTGAGGCAAACTTGAGAGAAATTCTTTAGCTCGTTTTCTTGCCCTAAATCCAACTTTAAGATGAAAAATTCCTAATGTAAGAAACGCTATTGCAATATATTTATTCAGTAAAGATTCGTAAAGAAAAGTATAGACAAGAATACCGGCGGCAATTGCGGGTGCGACAAAAACCTCCATTCCTGCAACAAAACTTTTCTTTTGGTGACGCAGAGTTCCATATATTGCGAGTATTGAGAGAAATAACCAAAAAGAAAGAGGGAATAAAAGATACCAGGGCATTGGTATAACAAAACATAGGTACACCGCTATGAAGGCAATAAAAATATGGTCAAACAGGATTTCATAGGCCCCAATTTTGCTTTGATGTTGAGATTTTCTTGCTACCATTCCATCATACCAGTCAGTTATCCAGCCAATTGATAAAAGAATTAAAAGAAGGGTAAAAGATCTTATTTTTGCTATGAGTAGAAAAAGAATCAAGTGAGGAATAGTTACTCCTCGAAAAAGCGTTAAAGCATCTGCTAAAATCGTTAAGCGTTTACGCATTTGTTCTCACCTCCCTAAACCACACACCCAAAGATATCAACCTTAAAATTATACTTATTCCCAGAAGCAGGTTAGCGCAAAATATAAAAAACCAATGAAGATACCCCAATACAAGCATCACACATATGGAAGCGCCGGCAAATCCAAAACTTGCTCTACCCCAAATATTGGGCCAACGGAAAAGATTCGCTTTAATTACAAGTTTTATTACAGAAATTATAATCACCCCTATCTCTAAGACGATAAAAGATATTGTCAAGACATAATTTAAGTGAGCGAGTGCAACATACATCATTACAATAACCAACAGAAAATCTGTAATATGGTCGAAATAATATCCAAACCGGGTGACTGCCCTGATCTTCCGCGCTACAAAGCCATCAAATAAATCAGTAAGAAGGGCAAAAAGCATTATTATTCCTGCTATCTGATAATTTCTGAGAGAATTAGAAAGAATAAGCCATATCATTAGACCAAAAGCCACAATACGAAATCCGGTTAGGCAGTTCGGTATTAAAATTTTCAAAGAGCGCATTCTTTCACCTCCTTTTGGATCTTTTTTGATTCTAAACATTTTTAGAAAAATTTCAAATACTTAGTACGAGGCCCGTCCTCGCACTCAATGAGTCTCGTACTAAATGGGTTGACTGGAAAAATGTTTTGGTTTAAACAAGAAATGGCAGATTGACAAATAAATAAGGGGGTAAGAGGAGATGGATGCACAAATTATCAAGAAGTTGAAAGAAGCAGAGGGACGGAGGGTTATTGTTCAATATTTTGTAAACGGACAATCCGAGATATACATTGGGGAACTTACCGAAGTAAAAACAGAGGGAATTTATTTAGGGAGCTTTTTTATACCATTTCCAATTTTTAACGAATTCTTCCACTTGGAAAAGGTGATTCTGTTCGCACACCAAATCTATCCCTAAAAGCGTTTGGCGCACCAATTCGGTGCGCCTCTTGATTTTTTCTCTTTATTTGATATTCTAAAAATCGGAGATTTACTCATCAACTAATTCACTTCTTTTTTGCCCCCATCGTCTAGCCCGGCTTAGGACATCCGCCATATTATGCCCTCATCGTCTAGTCTGGCCCAGGACGCCAGCTTCTCAAGCTGGAAACACCGGTTCGAATCCGGTTGAGGGCACAATATAGGCGGAAAACGCCGGTTCAAATCCGGCTGGGGGCACAAAATAGCGGAGGCTCAACCTCCGCTATTTTTTCTTGCCTTTCTTTTTGTAAAAAAGGTATAACCGAGGAGATAGTTGAGAGTATAAAAGGACAAGGAACTAAATTTACAGTTATTTTCCCCCTCCACAAAAAAACTTGATTTTTGTTTTCATTGTGGTAATATTGCTTATATGGCCGATATTATAATTTTTATAATCCTTTTTGTAATGCTTTGTTTTGGTTTTGGTTTGGTGATTTTTTTTATAAATAAATGGAGAATTGACCAAAGACAAGATCAAGAAATTACTCGACTTAAAGAGGAATTAAAAGAGTTATTAAGAGATATTGGGGGGAGGGTGGATAATACATCTAAAGCAATGTATCAACAGATTTCTTCTTTTACAAAAGAGACGGTAGGTCTTCGCGAAGAGATAAAAAGGGTACAAGAGGAAATGAAAAATATTTCATCTTTTCAAGAAATTTTTAGAACTCCAAAATTAAGAGGAGAATGGGGGGAGGCTAATTTGGAGTATATTCTAAGTGAATTTTTTCCAAAAGAACTTTATATTAAAAATTATACCTTTACCTCAGGGGCCCAGGTCGAATTTGCAATCAAACTTCCAAATAAGAAAATTTTACCAGTTGATGCCAAATTTTTTTCTGACAATTTTAAAAAACTAAAAGAGGCTAAAACAGAAGAAGAGAAAAATTTTTACCGGAAAAAATTCGTTCAGGATGTAAAATTTAATATAAATGAAATTTCCTCCAAATATATAAACCCTTCTGAGAATACAGTTGATTTTGCATTAATGTTTATTCCTGCCGAGGCCATTTTCTATGAAATAACGTTTGATTTAAAAGATGAAGATGTAGCCAACTATGCCCGATCAAGAAAAATAATTTTAACCTCTCCCAACACGATTTATTTAACCTTGCGAACAATCTTGGATTGGTACAGAGACATTCAAGTTTCACAAAAAACCCAAGAAATTTTAAAAAGATTGAACAAAATTCAAACCGACGCCGAAAAACTAGCCCAAGATTTTAAAAAATTAGGAAGTCATTTAAAAAATGCTACCTCCGCCTACGAAAATTCAGAAAAACGCCTTTCTTTGTTTACTCAACGAGTTGAGAGATTATTAGAAATTCCTACCTCCCAAGAAAAACTTTTAGAAGGGTCAAATAAAAATCAAATAGAGAATAAAACATAAAAATATGTTGGCAGTTATAAAAACAGGAGGAAAACAATATTTAGTTAAAGTAGGGGATAAGATTCAGATTGAGAAAATTAAAGAAGATGTTGGCAAAGAAGTTGTCTTTGATAAGGTTTTGTTAGTTGAAAAACAAAAAAAAGTTCAAATTGGAACCCCTTTTGTTGAGGGGGCAAAAGTTATTGGTAAGGTTTTGGAGCACAAAAAAGGCAAAAAAATTACTGTCTTTAAATATAAACCCAAAAAACGATATAGAAAAAAACAAGGGCATCGGCAACTTTACACAGTTGTTGAGATTAAAAAAATTGAGGCCTAAATTAGCCACTTATTATCTCTTCTTCGGGCTCTCTTTTTTCTAAATTTCTAAATGTGGCCCTTGAGTCATCAAAGAAAAGTTCAACTTTTCCCACGGGGCCATTTCTGTGTTTGGCAACAATAATATCTGCAATGTTTTTTCTGATAGTATCAGGGTTGTATCTGTCTTCTCTGTAAATAAACAACACAACGTCTGCATCTTGTTCTATCGAGTTTTCGACTATAATATCGTTTGCCACAAAATTATGAAAGGGCTCAACGGTCGCATCATATACTTTTTTTATTCCTAATTTTTTTATTGAAATAATGTTATCCCAGAAAATGTCCGAATTTACTAATTTTAGAAGATAGGGATCAGTAAAAACAGATACTATTTTGCGAAGCTGAGGATAAGTTACTACAGATTTGAAACGAGTACTAGAAGAATCGTGAGAGATGTTGCATCTTCGGGCGAATTCTAACCAGCTTAAATCGTTATCAAGCGGTATTCTATTTATGTAATGCCATAATTGTTTAGGTATAGCATCATTGGCATTCCTTAACACTTCCACCTGGTATATTGGTCGATACCCTCTTTTTGATAAAGTTTTTCTTAAGATGCTTTGAATGCCCAATATCAACAATAAATGCTGAACTTGCTCAGCAAGTTTGGGACTGGTAGTAGAATAATAAATACTACACCCTTTTTTTGAAGAAGGGTTTTTCCAACTTAAATTACCATCTGTACTCCAAAGATGTTTAAGAAAGAGGGCAATTTTATCTTCAGAACATTGAAATACTAATTCAGGTATTTCCTTTTCCCATGAACGCAAAAGCGATATTTTAACTCTCTCCTTAAACCAAATTGTAATTGGATGATGTTTTCTGCGTGTTAATCGATAGGAATTAGATAAATATAAGCGATACCAATTCTTTTGACGGATTATTTTTCCTTGAATGTTAAACAAGTTCTCAGCCATCTTTTGTACGATCTTAATATTCTTTTTATCGCTGCTTGTATAATGAAATGGCTGTCGTGGTAAGATGCATCCGCCCCCCAATAAATGAGCAAGTAAAATTAATTCTTCATTTGTCATCTCATTTTTTGGAGAAACATGTCTCAATTTACGAGGAAGAGCAATATAATCACCAACTTTCAACTCATCAAGTCGTTTCCATCCAAATAACGTCCAAAAAGGATGATTTGCAGAGGCTTTTATTTTTCTTCCGGTTCTTGTTTGTAGCTCAAAAACTATTTTTTTCCCTGTAGGAAATACTTTAGTCATTCTTCCTATATGAAGTTTATAATCTTCTCCTAAGGAAAATACAGGTATGCTTGCTTTTCCTTGGAGTTTCTCAATTGGAACCCTTTCTCCGGTATCTGCTCTTATAATTAAAGTGTCACCTGTTAAACAACCGCTTTCTCTTAAATCAGATAATCTTGGAATTGGAGGAGTTCTTTGTTCAACTGCACGGGAGAGTTGTGATAAAGCCAAGACCGGTACATTTAATTCTCTTGCCAAACTTTTCAGGGCTCTTGAGACCTCAGTCATTTGCTGAACCATGCTCACTTTTGGGTTTCTTGGTTCAATTAACTGCAAATAATCAATAATTAGAAGCGAAAGTCCCTTTTCTGCCTGCAACCTTCTTGCCATCGCCCTCATCTGCATCACATTTGAGGTTGCTGCATCATCAATAAAAATTGGAGCCTCAGATAGAATACCAAGCGCCCTCTGAATTCTTTCAAAATCATTGTTTTCCCCTTCAGATGATAAAAACCCTGTTCTTAATCTCCACAAATCAACATTGGCACAGGATGCAATTAACCTATCAACAATTTGGTCCTTTGACATCTCCAGGCTAAAAATCCCAACAGGCATTTTGTGATTGATAGCCACATTGGCTGCGATATTTAAAGCAAGAGAGCTTTTTCCAATTGAGGGACGAGAGGCCAGAATAATTAAATCAGATTTTTGAAGGCCTGAAAGTAAATTATCCAAATCAACAAATCCTGTTGGAGTGCCGCGCAGGGCTCCTCTTTGTTTTGAAATTTTATCAATTCTCTCAAATGCCTCTTCTAATTCTTCTTTTAGAGAAACAAATCTCTGGGTTAGAGATTTTTGAGCAATTGAGAAAATTCTTTTCTCGGCTTTGTCAAGCAAAACATCTATATCCTCACTTTCATTGTATCCAAGCTGGGCAATCTCATATGAAGCATCAATTAAATCTCTTAAAATTCTTTTTCTCTGAACAATTTTTGCATAATTTAGTACATGTAAAGCATTGGGGACAGAGTTTGCAAGTTCTGTTAAATAACTATTCCCCCCAATTTCTTCTAAAAGCCCCTTTTCTTTTAATCTGTTTGAAATCGCCAATAAATCTACCCCTTCCCCCCTCTCAAACAAATCGCAAATTGCCTCATAAATCTGTTGATGAGTTTTTTTGTAAAAATCTCCTGGCTCTAAATAATCAACAACTTTAACAATTGCGTTTTTGTCAATTATCAAACAACCCAAAAGCGATTTTTCTGCCTCAATATTTTGAGGAGGAAGTTTCTCTGAGGGAATTTGGGCATTGTTTACTTCATTTGCCATCGAGTTTATTTTACAAAAAGAAAAAAATTTGGCAAGTTGACTAATTGACAGATTGACTAATTAGCCAATTAGTCATTTAGCCAAATAGTCAATCCCTCAACCTTACCTCCGGTCCTTGTGGAGTATCCTTAACTTCCCATCCCATCTTTTTAAGTTTTTCTCTAATTCTGTCTGCCTCCTT
>JAJOKZ010000029.1 GCA_021129555.1 Minisyncoccota bacterium | reverse complement strand
TCAAAATGATCCCAATTTTTTTAAAAAGTGTTTAACATGACATGTTAAACATATAAAGGGTTTGACCGAGAGCTTGAAGTTTGATAGAATATTTAAATCCAATGAGAAAGTTAATTTTATATATTCTTTTGGGAATTTTGAGCTTATATTTGTGCGCTGAAATCATCCCTGGTATTAGTTTTGCAGGACCAATTAAAAATCTCTTTCTGGCAGGAGTAACATTGGGACTTTTAAATTATCTTCTAAAACCAATTCTTCAATTTTTCCTTTTTCCTTTAAACCTCTTGACTTTTGGATTAATTGGGTTAGTAATAAATATTGGGTTTGTCTTTTTTGTTATCTGTTATCTTTTCAATGAAAACTTTTCTGTGGGAGGAATTCTGCCCCTAATTCTGGCAACAATTTTAACTTCTTTTATATATACTTTCTTTTTTCACCTAACAAAATCATTTAAATATGAATAAAATATTAATTGGCATTCAAATCATTGTCTCCTCTCTTTTGGTAGTTCTTGTTCTTCTGCAGCAAAGAGGCTCGGCTTTGGGTTCTGCCTTTGGTTTTGAGGGAAGTTTTTATGGTAAAATGAGGGGGCTTGAGAGAAAAATTTTTCTCTCAACTGTAATCTTGGGATGTCTCTTTATAATTCTTTCATTATTAAACCTTTTTTTACCTTATTATTAAACCTTTTTTACCTTGAAGAAGTTGCCTCAAAAATTACCTAAAAAAATTCCCACATTTTCTCCCAAAACCCTATTCCAAAAAATAGGAAGCTTGCATCCAAAAAAGCGGTCTCTTTTTATATTCTTTTTGTGTCTGTTTTTGGCCTCTTGCTTCCTTCTCTTGATTGATTTTTATTTTAAAAATACCTCAATTGTCCCTGCTCCTGGTGGAATATTGAGAGAAGGGGTTGTTGGCCAGCCAAGATTTATCAATCCAATTTATGCAGATACAAATGATGTGGATAAGGACCTTGTAAACCTTATATTTTCAGGCCTAATGAAATATGGAAAAGATGGCAAAATTGAAGAAGATATTGCCTCAGGTTATGAAATTCAAGAAGGAGGAAGAATATATATAGTTAATCTAAAAAAGAATGTATTCTTTCATGATGGAGAAAAACTTGATGCCGACGATGTAATTTTTACCATTAGAACTATTCAAAACCCAGATTTTAAAAGCCCTCTTTTGGCAAAATGGTTAGGGGTTGAAATAGAAAAAATCTCTGATTATCAGATAAAATTTATTTTAAAAAATCCCTATCCAAGTTTTTTGGAAAACCTAACTTTAAAAATTCTCCCCGCCCATATTTGGCAAGATATCTCCTTTCAAAACTTTCCCTTATCCCCTTATAATTTTAAGCCAATCGGCTCTGGTCCATATAAGTTTAAATCTCTTGTAAAAAACCCGGATGGTTCAATAAAATCTATCGTTCTTTTAAGAAATCAAAATTATTATCAAAAAAAGCCCTACATCAATCAGATCGAACTTTTCTTTTTTAAAGATGAGAGGGATTTACTTGCAGCCGCCCGCTCTGGTTTGATTGATTCTTTCTCCCCTCTTTCTTTTAAAAACCTGGCCTTTGATCCGTTTTATAAAAAATATTCTTTTACCCTTCCAAGATATTTTGCCTTATTTTTGAATTCAGAAAAAAACGAATTTTTTGCCAACAAAAATATAAAAAAGGCACTTGATCTTATAATTGACAGGGAAAAAATTGTAAAGGATGTTCTTGACAACAATGGAACTTTGGTTCTTTCACCTTTTCTGCCCAATGTCTTTCATTTTTCATCTCCAAAAAATGAAGCACCAAATCCAGAGGAGGCCAAAACGCTTTTAGAAAAAGAGGGGTTTGAGAAAAGGGAAAATAAATGGGTAAAAATTGAAAAAGCCAAAAAAATGCATTTTACAAAAACGTTGATGTATGGCTCAAAAGGAAAAGAGGTTGAAAACTTACAAAAATGTCTTGCTAAATTTGAAGATATATATCCAGAGGGGAAAATTACCGGCTATTTTGGAAAAAAGACAAAAGAGGCAGTAATTAGGTTTCAGGAGAAATACAGAGAGGAGATATTAAAACCTGCAGGTCTCAAAAAAGGAAACGGAAGAGTTGGGCCCAAAACAAGAGAAAAATTAAATGAGGTTTGTATTATAGAACCAGAAAACATTAGCCCCTTCAAAATAACAATTACAACTGGCAACAATCCTTTACTTGTATCTTTAGCAGAAAAAATAAAAGAGCAATTAAATTTTTTTGGGATAGAGACCGAAATAAAAATTTATGAAATTTCAAAAATTAAACAGGAAATTATAAAGGAGAGAGATTATGAGGCACTTCTCTTTGGCCAAGTTCTGGGAATTATCCCCGATCCTTTTCCTTTCTGGCATTCAACCCAAAGAAGATATCCGGGGCTAAATTTATCAAATTACAAAAACAAAAAATTAGATAAAATTCTTGAGGATTTAAGAGAAACCTCAGAAGTTGAAAAAAGAAAAGAACTGTTAGAAAAAGCACAAGAGATTTTATTGAGAGACACCCCTGCAATTTTTATCTGCAATCCAAATTATCTTTATTTTGTCTCAGAAAAGGTCAAGGGGGTTGAAGAAACCTTAATTCCCCATCCATCTGAACGATTCTTGGGAATCCAAAATTGGTATATTAACACAAGAAGGTCATTTAGAAAAAATAAATGAGAGAGATAATTTTAAATTTTCCAAAACAATTTAGGGTTGGAATTAAAACTGGAAAAACAATCAAATTAAAAATAAGGCCTCAAAAAATTTGTATCTGTGGAATAGGTGGCTCGGCTTTACCTGCAAATTTACTTTCAATGATAATTGGGGAATACAAATTAAACATCCCCTTGATTATTCAAAGAGATTATTTACTTCCTGCCTCTGTAAATAAAAAAACACTGCTAATTTGCATCTCCTATTCTGGCAATACCGAGGAAACAATCTCTTGTCTAAAAGAAGGCTTAAAAAGAAATTTAAAAATTGTCTTAATAAGTTCAGATGGAAAACTTGAAAATTTTGCAAAGAAATATAACTTACCAATCGCCTTTGTTCCAAAGGGTTATCCTCCAAGAATGGCGCTTGGTTATTTGTTTGGGGCGTTAGTTGGGATTTTAAACAACCTAAATTTGGTGCCAAATTCTTTGATTAAAAATTTAAGAAATTTAGATAAAAAACTCAATCCTCCAAAATTAGAAAAAGAAGGAAAAATTCTTGCTAAAAAGCTTCAGGGAAAAATTCCTTTGATTTATGCCTCAAATAGGTTTAAATATCTTGCAAGAATTTGGAAAATTAAGTTTAACGAAAACACAAAAATTCCTGCTTTCTGGAATTATTTTCCAGAGTTAAATCATAATGAGATGACAGGGTTTGAAAATATCTCAAATCTCAAATCTCAAATCTCAAATCTAATTTATCTAATAATTCTTCAAGACAGAAGTGACCACCAAAGAAACAAAAAGAGAATGGAATTGACATTGAAAGTCCTGAAGAAAAGAGGTATTAAAGGAGAAATTATAAAGCTGACCGGAAAAACTTTTTTAGAAAAATTATTTAACTCAATTATTCTATCTGACTGGGTCTCTTTTTATCTTGCAAAATATTATGGGATAGATCCAATTCCTGTAAAAATGGTAGAAGAATTCAAAAAACTAATGAAAGAATAATCCCGGTGTTTGGTTCTTGGTTCTTGCTCACCTGCCGGGGTGGCGGAATTGGCAGACGCGCCAGGTTCAGGACCTGGTGAGGATAGTCCTCGTGCGGGTTCAAATCCCGCCCCCGGCACCAAGAAAAAAACAAGGTCCAAGAACCCTGCCTGCCTGCCTGCCTGCCGGCAGGCAGGCAGGCAAGAACCAAATGAAATGCGTAATTTTGAATAAAATGTTTAACATGTCATGTTAAACACTTTTTCAAAAATTGGGTCTATTTTGGACTCCCTCCTTCTCTAATTAGCACTATCAATACCTCCCACCCCATATTCTGTTTAACATGACATGTTAAACAGAGGGATTGTTGAATGCGGCTATCAAGTAAATAAGTAAATAGATGCCAAAAACTAAAAAGAAAAAAGAAACCGAGATTTTTATTAGAATTATTCCACTTGGTGGTCTGGGTGAAGTTGGAAGAAATATGACTCTTCTTGAATATAAGAAGAAAGTTTTGATTATTGATATGGGTCTTCGTCTGCCAGAGGAAGATATGCCCGGAATTGATTATATCATTCCAAACATTGGATATCTAAAAGGAAGAAAGGAAGATATTTTGGGAGTTGTCTTCACGCACGGCCATTATGATCATATAGGGGCTGTTCCTTATCTGATTGAAAAATTAGGTTATCCCCGCCTTTTTGCCTCCCCTTTAACAAAAGGCATAATTATTAGAAGACAGCAAGATTTCCCTCATCTCAAAAAACTCAAAATTGAAGAGGTAAAGGATGGGGATATTATTCGTCTCGGACCTTTTACAGTTGAATTTTTCAAGCAAAACCACAACATCTCAGATAATCTAGGGCCTTTAATTCACTCCCCTGTTGGAAATATTGTTCATACCTCTGATTTTAAATTTGACCCAGACCCCATATATGATACTCCAACTGATTTTAACAAACTTGGAGCCATTGCAAGAAAAGGAGTTTTGCTTTTGATGTCTGATTCAACCGGAGCAGAAGAAGAAGGGCATTCTTTGTCTGAGAGAGTAATTATGGAAAACTTGGATAAAATTTTTGCAGAATCAAAAGGTAAAATTATTGCTGCCACCTTTGGATCTTTAATTCACCGAATCCAACAATTAATTACCCTTGCTGAAAAATATCATCGCCAAGTGGCAATTGATGGCTATACAATGAGGACAAATGTTGAAATCTGCAAAAAATTGGGGTATATCAAAGCCAAAAAAGGAACAATTATAAACCCAAAGAGATTGAAAAAATTACCAAACCAAAAAATTACCTTAATCTGTACCGGAGCCCAGGGGGAGGAACAGGCAATTTTGATGAAAATCGCAAACAAAGAATATCCTTATCTTGAAATAGAGCCGCAAGATACCGTAATTTTCTCCTCTTCTGTTGTGCCGGGAAACGAAAGAACTGTTCAGAGGTTAAAAGATGAACTCTATCGCCAAAAAGCAAAAGTTTATCATTATAAAATGATGGATATTCATGCCTCAGGCCATGCTCATAGAGAAGAACTTCGCCAAATGATAGAAATTATGAAGCCAAAATTCTTTATGCCAATTCATGGACAATTTTCAATGCAAGTTAGACATGCTGAAATTGCAAAAAGTGTTGGAATTGCAGAAGAAAACATCGTTGTTGCAGAAAACGGAAACATAATAAGAGTAACTCAAAATAAAATAAGTATTGAAAAAGAAAAGGCGCCCTCAAATTATGTGATGGTGGATGGGTTGGGTGTTGGAGATGTAAGCGAGGTAGTATTGAGAGACAGGCAGGCCTTAGCAAAAGATGGAATTTTTGTAATCATTGCAGTTGTCAATAGCCAGACAGGAAAAGTAATTGGCTCCCCTGACATTATCTCTCGTGGCTTTGTCTATTTGAGAAAATCAAAAAATCTTTTAAATCAAACTCGTAAAAAAACAATCCATATCATTCACAAAACAACAGGTAAGAGCAAATCAATCAACTGGGCCTATGTGAAGGATAGAATTAGGAACCAGTTGGGGGATTTTCTTTTTGAGAAAACAAAAAAACGGCCAATGATTCTGCCGGTTGTGATTGAGGTTTAAGGTTGACTATTTGACTAAATGACAAATTGACAGATTGACTAATTAGCCAATTAGTCAAATAGTCAATTAGTCAACCAACCCCTCTATCGCCTTTTTGAGTTCTTTTACCTTCTTCTCAAGCAACTCTTTTGTGTTTGCTTCAACTGTTAATCTCAAAACCGGCTCTGTATTCGATGGTCTTACATTAAACCACCAATCTCTATATTCAACAGTTAAACCATCCAATTCTGAAATTTTTCCGTCTTTGTAAATTTTTTTCAATTTCTCAATTTTTCCAATTTTGTCCTCTACCTCAAAATTAATCTCTTTTGAACTCTCATATTTTGCAATTGAAGCAACAAGGCTTGAGAGCGGTTTTTTTGAAAATTTTAAAACCTTCATTAAACAAAGAAGGGTTAAAAGTGATGCCTCAGAAAACGATGCCTCTTTCCAAAAATAATGTCCTGATAACTCCCCTCCCAAAAATGCTTTATATTTTTCCATCTCTTTTTTAATAAAAGGATACCCAACTCTGCTTTTTATTAATTTTCCTCCCACCCTCTCTATTGCTTCTTTTATTCCCCTACTTGCCCTTAAATCGCAGACAACATATTTTGACTTTGAAAATTTTAAATAAAAAATTGCAAGAAGGGCCAAAATATAATCTGCTCTGATAAAGTTTCCTTTCTCATCTAAAAAACAAATCCTATCTCCATCACCGTCAAACATTACTCCCATATCAAATCTGCCTCTTTTTAAATATCTTTTGATGAATTTTTGATTCCCCTCTTTAAATGGGTTTGGGTCGTGATTTGGAAAATTGCCATCTGGTTTTTCAAAAAGTGCTTTATAATTAATTTTGAATTTTTTTGAAAACTCTTTAAAAATTGGACCCGTACTTCCATTTGAAAAATCAACAATTAATTTTTGAGAAGAAAAACCTTTTTCCTTTATTTTTTTCTCCAAAAATGAAAAATAATCATCTAAAATATTAATTTTCTCAATTTTTTCAATTTTTTCTTGTTTCAAACCGGTTTTTTTAAGTCTCAAAATTTTTTTATAAATTATCTCTGTTCCTTGTTGAGTAGATAAAGCCCTTACCTTTCTTAAAGATAATTTAAAGCCATTGTATTCTTTTGGGTTATGAGAGGCAGTAATCATTACTCCCCCATCTGCCTTTTTGTGCCAGATCGCAAAATAATTTAAAGGAGTTGAACAAAAACCAAGATCTAAAATTTTGCCACCTGCTCCACAAATTCCTTGCTTTATTCCTTTATAAAGTGTTGGAGAAGAAACTCTTGCATCGTATCCAACAACAATTTTTGGAGAGGAAATTCTGTAGTGTTCTTTTAAAAATAAACAAAAGGCCTTCCCAACAAAGTAGGCAACATTTTTGTTTATCTCTTTTGGATAAACCCCCCTTATATCGTATGCCCTAAAAATTTTTGGATTTATTTTCATATCTTGTATTATACAAAATTTTCTTTACCAAAAAAACCCCGTATTCTACAATGTAAAATGACACCGAAAAACCAAAAACCTGTTTAACATGACATGTTAAACA
>JAJOKZ010000035.1 GCA_021129555.1 Minisyncoccota bacterium | reverse complement strand
ATGTCTCCCACCCCGCCTTTGTTTAACATGTCATGTTAAACAGGTTTTTGGTTTTGTTAAGTTAGAGAGAATGTAGTAAAATAAAAAGATGAAAATTTTGGCAGAAAATAAAAAGGTGGGGTTTGATTATCAAATTCTTGAAAGATTTGAAGGGGGTTTGGTATTAACTGGACAAGAGGTAAAATCAATAAGAACGGGGAAGGTAAGCTTAAAAGGGGCTTTTGTTGTTTTTAAAGGAGAGGAGCCATATCTGATAAATGCCACCATTCCACCTTATCAGCCAAAAAACGCACCAAAAGATTATGATCCAGAAAGAACAAGGAAGGTTCTTTTAAAAAAGAAAGAAATTAAATATCTTTTGGGAAAATCAAAAGAAAAAGGATTGACACTTATCCCTTTGATGTTATATGATAGGTCTGGAAAAATTAAAGTAGAAATTGTCCTTGCAAAAGGTAAAAAGAAAGAAGATAAAAGAGAGGAAATTAAAAAAAGAGAGGTAGAGCGGGAGATTAGGAGATTTCTAAAAAGGGGGTGAAAAGGGTTCGACAGAAGTTTGGGACCAAAATACGCAGGTTTACCCGTCCAATTTCCAAAGATTTTGGCGGGTATGTTCTTCTAAAAAGAAATGCCAACTTACAACCCGCTTATGCCTATGCATAATTTTGCATAGGCCACCCTTCTTCTGATGCCTGATAGGAAGAAAGGGTGTTATATCTCAGGCTAAGTGCAATTCTGCGCCCCAAAGGATTGCACCAAAAAATTATCTGGGGCTTGGCCCCTAAAAATTTTGCCTGTTTTAAATTTTAGGGGCGAGATTCAAAACAGGATAAGCCTGTAGAAGTATTTTGGCTCAACTTCTGGACGTGGGTTCAACTCCCACCACCTCCACAATAATGATTATTGATTATTAACTTCTCAGTTTGCAAAAAAGAGTAATTCTCAACAATCAAATAAGGGCGGAAAAATTAAGGGTGGTAGATGAGAAAGGGCAAGTAATTGGAATAATGCCAAAAGAAGAAGCGCTCCAATTAGCAAGGGAGCGAGTTCTTGATTTAGTATTGATTACTGAGAAGACAGACCCCCCTGTCTGTAAATTGATTGATTATGGAAAATTTTTATATCAGCAAAAAAAGAAAGAAAAGAAGAAAAAAACTTCTCAAGTTAAAGGAATTCGGCTAAGATTCAATATCTCCCCCCATGATATGGAAACAAAGGCAAAACGGGCAACAGAATTTTTAAAAGAGGGGGATAGAGTAAGGGTTGAAATGGTTTTAAGAGGAAGAGAGAAGGCGCTTGGAAATTTTGCCAAAGAAAAAATTGACAAATTTTTAGAAATATTAAAATCTTATATTGATTTCAAAATCGAGCAAGAATTAAAAAGAATCCCAAATGGGTTTTATCTAATAATTAAGAAAGAGAAAGATGAAGGCAAAAACTCGTAAATCAATATTGAAAAGGTTTAAAATTACAAAAACAGGAAAAATTTTAAGAAGGGCGGTTGGACAAAATCATTTTAGGGCAAAAAAATCCCCAAATCTTAAAAGACAAAAAAGAAAATGGGTTGATCTCTCAAAAGAAGAGGCAAAAATTATCAAAAGGTTTTTGTATTTCCCAAAGAGGAAGTGATGGTTGCCTATTTGGCTAATTGACGAATTGACTATTTGGCTAAAATTAATTATTGATCAATGATTATTAATCAATAATCATTATGGTAAGGGTAAAAAGAGGGACAATTCATACTAAAAAAAGAAGAAAACTTCTAAAACAGGTTAAGGGTTTTAGATGGGGGAGAAAAAATAAAATAAAACTTGCAAAAGAGGCGCTTTTGCATGCCTTAAGCTATGCATATCGAGATAGAAGAACAAAAAAAAGAGAGAAAAGAAGATTGTGGCAAGTTCAAATTAATGCGGCAACAAGAAAATTGGGGCTCTCTTATAGTAAATTTATGGGGGCGTTGAAAAAGAAAAATATTGAACTTGATAGAAAAATTTTGGCAAGTTTAGCAAATGAATACCCAGAGATTTTTGAAAAAATAGTTGAGGAAGCAAAGAATCAGTGAGTAGTAGGTAGTAAAAATTATTGGCCCTTTATAAATTGGTGGGCTTTTTTTAATACTTCTTTTGCGTTTTTGTAGGCTACTTTTTTGATCGCTTCCTCAAAAGGAAGCCACAAAAATTCTATATGTTCAGGGGAAATTTTGACCTTTTTTGTCTTTGCTTCTGCTAAATAAAAAACAACTATTTTGAAAATTTTTTTGCCTTCTTTTTGAAAAAAATATTTAATAAATGTCTTAAATCCGGGCAAAATTTCTATGTCTTTTAGGCCGGTTTCCTCATAAACTTCCCTTTTTACAGTATCGATTTCCGATTCTCCCTCTTCAATATGCCCTTTTGGGAAATCCCAATAATCTTTTGCTTTTTTTGTTGAGCCTGGATAATGCAAAAGCAAATATTCAATTTCTTTTCCTTTATAAAAAACAACTGCCCCTGCAGATTTTTCAATTGGCATATTAGTTTAATTTAAATTTTTTAATTTTTTGGGTCAATATTAAGGCGCCCGCAAGATCTTGCGGGCGCCTTACTTTTTTATCTCTTATTATCTGCCAAGCATCTCCATTAACCGCCTCAAAATCTCCTAAAGGGACGCAATTTGCGAAGAGAGATTTTCTAAAGTAGTAGTTGCACTCCCTTCTCCAATTTGTAATTAACTTCTATTCCTCAATCAAGAATATGGCCTGAACCGGACAGCCTTCTTTTGCAGATTTGATATTTTCCTCTGTTTCTTCTTGCCAGTTTTCTTTTAAATGAAATTTTCCGTCTTTTAACTCAAAGGCTTTTGGAGCAATTGCCTGACAATTTCCACACCCAATGCACAAGTTTTGATCAATTTGTATTTTTTTTATTGCCATAATTTGATTGACTAATTGATTGTTTGGCTAAATGACTAATTGGCCAATTTGTCAAATAGTCAAAGATGTGGCCTTTTTGACTTCCTATTAAAAAATTCTAACATTTTTTCAAGTGGCCAGCAATTTAGAATATCTTTTTTCTCCGCCCAACCTCTTCTTGCTTGATATACTCCATATTCCATATACCGAAGTTGATCTTTGTGATGGGCGTCGCTGTTAATAATCAATTTTACCCCTGCCTCTTTTGCTAATTTTATATGAATATCATTTAAATCTAATCTCTCCGGATAAGAATTAATCTCTAAAGCTGTGTCTGTTTCTTTTGCTACTCTTAAAATTTTTTCAAAGTCAATTTGGTATCCATCTCTTCTTTTCAAAATTCTTCCTGTTGGATGAGAAATAATATTGATATAGGGATTTTTCATGGCCTTAATTATTCTTTCTGTCATCTCTTCTTTTGACATTTTAAAATGAGAATGAATTCCTGCAATTGCGTAATCTAATTTCTTTAATGCTTCGTCTTTAATATCAATTCTTCCGTCTTTTAAGATATTGGTTTCTGCGCCCTGCAAAATTTTCAGCTTATAGTTTATAGTTTTTAGTTTATAGTTTAGTTCATCAATTTCTTTTCTTTGTTCAGCCAATTTTTTCTCATCTAATCCATGTTCGATTTTTAAAAACTTTGTATGATCAGAAATCCCTAAATATTGATACCCCAAATTAATCGCAGTGTTTGCCATCTCCTCAATTGAATTTGCCCCTCCGTTCCATTTTGTGTGACAATGCAAATCTCCTTTTATATCCTTCAACTCAATTAATTTTGGCAATTTCTTTTTTTGGGCCAACTCTATCTCCCCCCTATTCTCCCTCAATTCCGGTGGAATCCATTCCATTTTCAAAATTTGATAAACTTCTTTTTCATCTCTTCCGGCAACAAATTTCTTCCCTCTAAAAATACCGTATTCATTTAATTTAAAATTCAAATCAATTGCAATTTTCCTTAAAGCAATATTATGCTCCTTTGAACCAGTAAAATATTGAAGGGCTGATCCAAAAAATTTTTCATCAATTACTCTCAAATCTACATCTATTCCTTTATCTAAGCGAATAGATGATTTTGTTTTTCCCCTTCCCCAAACTTTTATTACTCCCGGCAATTTCATAAACTCATTCATTACTTTTTCTGGATCCTCTGCAACTACCAAAATATCAACATCTCCAATTGTCTCTTTTTTTCTTCTCAAAGATCCGGCAACGCTTAATTTTTTAACCCCTTTTACTTTTTTCAATCTTTTTTCAATTTCCTCAACTAAAGGCAAGGCCTCTGCCAAAAGAAATTTTTCCCCCCTCTTTTTCAAAAAAGCAATCCCTTGCAAGATATTTTTCTCTGTCTTTTCTCCAAAGCCGGGCAAATTTCTGATTTTTCCCTCTCTTGCTGCCTTTTCTAACTCTTTTAGATTTGTAATTCCCAATTCTTCATATAAAACTTTTACCATCTTTGGCCCAGCCCCCTCAACAGAGGTTAATTCTTCTATATCCACCGGATACCTCTTTTTAAATTCCTCATAATATTTAATTTTTCCTGCCTTTAAATATTCTTCAATTTTTTGTGCAATGCTTTTACCAATTCCGGGAATTGCCTCCAATCCCTCAATTCCCTTCTCTTGATAGATATCTCCTACATCCTTCTCTAAATTCTCTAAAATAATTGCTGCCTTTTCATAAGCGTAAGGTTTAAAAGGTACTCCTTCCATTTCTAAAAAATATGCTATCTCGTAAAAAATATTTGCCAGTTTTTGATTAGTATTAAATTTCATACTTTTAGCAGTTTCTTTAAGAATAAAGCATTCTCAACTGCATATCCATAGAAATCATTATTAAAATAAACAAAGACATCCTTTTTTTCTTTTTGCCATTTTTTTATTTTCTGCGCCAGATCTTTTAAATTTTTTTCTGAATATTTAGAGGCAAACAATTCTGCCGGGCCATGCATTCTTACATAAACAAAATCTGAGGTTACAACCTCTGATTTTGGATAACGAGAGGAATCTGCAATTACCCAGGCAACTTTGTGTTTTTTTAATAAATTATAAATTTTTTTATCAAGCCAGGTTTTGTGACGGAATTCAAAAGCAAATCTCACAGATGCAGATTTACGCGGATTAAAACAGATAAGCTGTAAAAATTTTTCAAGCGGTTTTATATTCTCCTCTTCTGCCCTAAAGGAAGGAGGAAATTGGAAAAGAAATGGCCCTAATTTTTCTTTTAAGTATTTTGCATTCTCAAAAAACTGCTCCCAGGGCTCTTTTACATCTTTCAGTCTCTTTATGTGAGTAATAAATCTTGAAACTTTCACCGAAAAAAGAAACCCCTTTTTTGTTTGGAGATACCAGTTCTCAAAAGTTTTTGGGCGAGGCAAATGATAAAAGGAATAATTTATCTCTACGGTATTAAAAAATTTTGAGAAAAACTTGAGCGGATCCTTTGGGGAAAGATCTTCTGGATAAAACCTACCAATCCAATGAGAATAAACCCAGCCCGAGGTTCCAATATAAATTTTTGCTGAGCCTTTCTTCATTTAGAGAAATATCTATCCAATTCATCTATAAATTTTAAAAGAAGAGGATCATCTATTCTCTCTTTTATTCCAATCCACCAGGGTATAATAGGAAAATTTTTGTCCTTTTTATGATACTCTATTGCCTGAACTAAGTTTGCGATTTTATCTACCTGAGACACGAATCTTCCCTCTTTTGAGGTACCTTCTTCAAAGTCCACCCATAGGTTTATAATCTCCTCTTGTAGGTTCTGGGGTAAATGAGAGGTAAGTTTTGTAATAGCCCTCCACTCTGTAGCTCTTTTTTTTATTAACCATTCAAGCCGTTTTAAGTGAGGAATTCGGGGTGGTTTTTTGACAATTTCTTTTATGGGTTCATTGTTTGTCAGGAGAATCGGATCATAGGGAGTCTGGTCTCCTGCATACACCTCACAGAGGTCATGAGCCAAAGCAATTTTAAGAACCCTCTTTATATTCAGCCCTTTTTTCAACCCCAAAAGCCATGCCATAATTGTCATATGAAATGTATGCTGAGCAACTGTCTCAGCGTTTTTAACCCCCCTAAAAACCCATCCTCTTCTTTGAAGAAATTTTAGTTTTTCTATCTCTTTTATAAACCAAAAAAGCCCGCTTGTTGGGCTCTCTATTTTTTTTCTTTTTTTGTCGTTTTGATTACATAAAAAAATCTCTGCAATGTTTCTAAATTTTGCCAATGTTTTATCCTTTATCACCTCTCTTGACCATTTCCTCCAAAGGCGAAGTTGTATTTTATCCTCTCTCTTCGAATACTCCAATGCTTGCAAAAAACTTTCTAGTTTACCTATCTGCCATGCAAACTTTCCTATCTTTGTTTTTTTTCTTCTATAATCGATCCATAAATGCTCTATTTCTTTTTTTAAATCTGGGGGTAATTCTAAAATAAGTTTCTCTAATCCTTTCAATTCTTCCTGAAATTTTCTCTCTTCTATCTTTTTTTTCTCTCTTAAAGAAAATGGCGGTTTTCTCTTAAGTATTTCTTTAATTTTTTCTCCATTGCTTTTCTTTGAAAGATCTTTGGGAATTAAAGAATCGTAGGGAGTTTTATCTTCTACATAGACCTCGAAAATATCATGCAAAAGCAAGGTCTTTAGAAGTTTCTCCTCATCCAGCCCTTTTTGTTTGTTTAATACCCATCCCAAAATTGTAGATCTAAACAAATGATCTGCTGTAGTTTCTGGATTTTTTATTCCATATAAAACCCAGCCTCTTCTTGGTTTTTCCTTCAGTTTACAGATTTTGAGAATAAAATCTAATGTGGCCTTCATTGGAGACGTGAAAAGAGGGCTTTTTTGCCCTCTTCTCTATTTATTTTAATTTTAGATGTTGTGGTAGGTAATTTTTTTAATTTTGTAAATTGTTGTCACGGTTGATTGAACCTTTACCTCATCTCCAACTTTGTGATTTAAAAGCGCCTTCCCTACAGGGGATTCGTGGCTAATTTTGCCCAAAAATGGATTTGCCTCCAAGGGCCCTACAATTGTAAACTCATCAATTTGTCCCTCAACCTCTACCTGAACTGTAGCTCCGATCTGTACAACATTTTGTCTGTTCTTTGGAGGTGGCTTTATTAACTCATAATTTCTCAATATCTCTTCCAACTCCTCTAACCTTGACTCCAAAAAACTAATATCTTCCTGAAAGGTAAGGTATTCGGAATCAACTCCATGAGGCGCAGCAATCATAGGAGTTTCTCTCTCCATTTTCTGTGCCTTTTTTTGCTTTAACCCCTCAAATTCTCTTCTTAACTTCTCAAGCCCTTCTTTTGTTAGATAAAACTTTCTATCTTGAACCATAATTCTCGTTCAATAATTCAGTGTATCGCTTTCAACTACAATGTCAAGAGCCCCGTATTCTACAATATAAAATGACACCGAAAGGGTAATGCTTGTGCAATATAAAATGACACCGAA
>JAJOKZ010000027.1 GCA_021129555.1 Minisyncoccota bacterium | reverse complement strand
GACAAATAACATAAAAATTAGTAAAAAACAAAGTAGATCTTTAAATTCACCCTCCCAAATTTTTAGGGAGAACCCAGAACAAAAGGAGGGGATAGGATGCTGTCAATAGGTTATATTTTGGCGCTTTATGCATTGGCAGCAGTTCTTGCTCTCTTAGAAATTCAGATAGAGGGCAGATATGGATGGGCAGAAAAGCTACCCTGCCACAGACCTGCTGAATCCTCGTTTCTGGCAAGATTATATTTTAAGTTTACAAACAAGCCTCTCACAGGATACCATATCGTATTTGCGTTTCTGATTCTGTTTATTCTTCATTTACCTTTCTTTGCTGGAATTTGCTGGACAAAAGAAAAAGAACTCATAACGCTATCTGCATTTTTTATAGTGTTGGTTTGCGAGGACTTCTTGTGGTTTTTGTATAATCCTTTTTATGGAGTTTGTAAGTTTAACAAACACAGCATCTGGTGGCATAGAAAATGGCTTGGCCCCTGCCCTATAGAATACCCACTGGGAGTTCTACTTTCTTTTATATTGGCACTTTTGGCAAGCTTGAAAGTTCTTATATGGTGGTTGCACCTTATGGGCATTTTCCTTGGTATTACATTATTACAGGTAGGTTGGCATATAGTTACAAGGAAAAAAATGGCCTGAATTGCTCAGGCCATTTTGCTTATTTGTAAATAAAGCAACCACGTTCCCATCCCGATGTTAAATCTATAAAGGACCTATCTGCGTCCGCAGTTTTGATTATGGCACTTGGCTCTTTGGTTTTAGGGATTATTATATTTTTTACCCAAGATGTTGAAAATTTTTGTAAAAATGATAAAATAAACACATATGGAGGAAGATATCTTCAGTGATGAATTAATTGAAAAACGACCCAAAGAACAAAGGGAGAGGTTTTTGAGATGGATTTCAAAGATCTGTTTTTTAACGGTTGTCTTAAGCTTCTTTTTTGGGATAGGAGGAGGTTTTTTGGTTTTCTATTTACAAAAAGAAGGTTTTTTGCCAGAAATTGTTCAAAAAGAAATTCAACCAATTACCCAAAAAGAAATTCAACCAATTATCAAAGAAGAGACAATTGTTCAGAATAAGTACATCCCCCAGACAACAGAGGAGGAGAAAATCATCAATGCTGTAAAAAAAGTATCTCCCGCAGTTGTAAGTATTATTATTACAAAAGATGTGCCGGTTTTTGAGAAATACTATATTAATCCCTTTGGAGAGGGATGGCCTTTTGAAATTGAGATTCCTCAATATCGTCAAAAAGGAACAGAGAGACAAAGAATTGGCGGAGGAACTGGTTTTATTATTTCAAAAGACGGAATGGTTTTGACAAATAAGCATGTTGTTGCGGAAAAAGATGCTGACTACACAATTTTTACAAGCGATGGAGAAAAATATCCCGCAGAGATTTTGGCAAAAGATCCAATTTTAGATTTGGCAATTTTAAAAATTGATCAATCAAACATTTCAGCAGATAAAAGAAAAACCTTCCCAACAGTAAAGCTGGGAGATTCCTCAAAATTACAAATTGGACAAACCGTAATTGCAATTGGTTATGCTTTGGGAGAATTTCAAAATACAGTATCAGTTGGAGTGGTTTCAGGACTTGGAAGAACAATTACAGCATCCGGGGCGGGGATGATTAAAATATTGGAAGATGTAATTCAGACAGATGCTGCAATTAATCCGGGAAACTCAGGAGGGCCACTTTTAAATCTTGCAGGAGAGGTTATCGGAATTAATGTTGCAAAGGCATTTTCTGGAGAAAACATTGGTTTTGCCATACCAATAAATAGAGCAAAAAAAGCAATTGAGCAGGTGAAAAAGACGGGCAGAATTATCTATCCGTTCTTGGGGATTTATTATACTTTAATCACAGATGAATTAAAAGAGAAATTTAACCTTCCTGTAAATTATGGGGCATGGATTGGTAGAGATTCCCAAGGTAATAAAACTGAAAAGGCAGTTATTCCCAGAACTCCCGCAGAGAAAGCAGGGCTTAAAAGAGATGATATTATTCTTGAATTTGGGGGAGAAAAAATTACTCCTAAAAACTCTCTTTCAAAGGTTATTTTAAAATATAATCCCGGAGACGAGGTTACTCTGAAAGTTTTAAGAGGAAAGGAGGTGAAAATGTTTAAGGTAATTTTGGGCGAGCGCAAATAAACATTGACAACATTCCAAAATTATTGTATTTTTGAAATACTCTAACTCATCAACTCATTTACTCATTAACTAATTATGTTCGCCCCACCCGGAGGAGAATTTACCCAAAAAGCACAAGAAGCAATAATGAAGTCTCAGGATATGGCAAGAAAAATGGGACAACAGCAGGTAGATGCCTTGCATCTTTTATATGTTTTGCTTGAGCAGGAAGGAACAGTTGTTTCAACTCTTCTAAGGAAATTGGGAATTGAGCCAACAGAAATTCAGCGAAAAATTTCAAATATCTTAAAAAAATTCCCTCCAAGAGAAGAGATTTTTTCCTCTGTCCAGTTTTATATTACCCAAGATTTAGCAAGAATTTTGGAGAAGGCAAGAGAGGAGGCGCTAAAAATGCAGGATGAATATATATCTTGCGAACATTTGTTTTTGGCATTTTTCTTGGTGCCAACAGAGACAAAGCCAATTTTGGAAAAATATGAGCCCTATGGTTTAACTTATGAAAATGTTTTAAGGGTTTTGAGAGAAATTAGAGGAGGGGAGAAGATTACTGATCCAAATCCTGAGGCAAAATATCAGGTAATTGAGAGATATTGTAAAAACTTAACAAAACTTGCAAGAGAAGGGAAGTTAGACCCAATCATTGGAAGAGAAAATGAAATAAGGAGGGTGATTCAGGTTTTATCAAGAAGGACAAAGAATAATCCGGTTTTAATTGGAGAGGCAGGGGTAGGTAAAACTGCAATTGTTGAGGGTTTGGCTCAAAGAATTGTTAAACAAGAAGTGCCCGAAAGCCTAAAAGATAAAGAAATTTTGGCTTTGGATTTGGGACTTTTGATTGCCGGAACAAAATACAGAGGAGAATTTGAACAGAGGTTGAAAGGTCTTTTGAAGGAATTAGAAAAGTCAAAAGGAAAATACATTCTTTTTGTAGATGAATTACATACAGTTGTAGGTGCAGGAGCCGCAGAGGGAGCAATGGATGCCTCAAACTTACTAAAACCTGCTTTGGCACGAGGAGAGATAAGGGTGATTGGGGCAACTACTTTAAAAGAATATCAAAAATATATTGAAAAAGACCCAGCCTTGGAGAGACGCTTTATGCCAATTTATGTGCAGGAACCCTCAATTGAGGATACAATTGCAATTTTGAGAGGAATTAAAGAGAAATATGAACTTCACCACGGAGTTAAAATTTCTGATTCAGCATTAATTGCGGCAGCAGAACTTTCTGCCCGCTATATTACTGATAGATTTTTGCCAGATAAAGCCATTGATCTAATTGATGAAGCAGCGTCTTCTTTGCGTCTTGAGATTGAATCAGAACCAATTGAAATAGAGGAGTTAAAAAAGGAGATTCAGAAACTTGAAATAGAGAAAGAAGCGCTCAAAAAAGAAAAGAAGACAACAAACAAAAGAAGGATAAATGCAATTGAAAGGGCAATTGCAGATTTGAAAGAGAAATTAAAAGATTTAGAACTTAAATGGCAGACAGAGAGAAAATTAGTTGAGGAAATTGGAAAACTTGAAAAAGAAATTGATAGGTTAAATTTTGAGGCAGAGGTTGCCCAGAGAGAGGGAAATTTGGAAAAGGTTGCAGAGATAAAATACGGAAGAATTCCAGAAATTCTAAAAGAGAAGAAACAAAAAGAAAAGGAACTTTTAAAATTTAGAAAGAAACACAAACTTCTAAAAGAAGAAGTAACAGATGAAGATATTGCCCGAATTGTCTCAAAATGGACAGGAATTCCCACAACAAAACTTTTAGAGCCAGAGGCGCAAAAATTGGCAAAAATGGAGGAGTTTTTGCAGAAAAGAATTGTTAATCAGAGAGAGGCAATTAGAGCAATTGCAAACGCAATCAGGAGATCAAGAGCAGGAATTGCAGAAGAACAAAGACCCCTTGGTTCATTTCTCTTTTTGGGACCAACAGGGGTTGGAAAAACAGAGACCGCAAAGGTCTTGACAGAGTTTCTTTTCAATGATGAAAAAGCCCTAATCCGATTGGATATGTCAGAATATATGGAAAGACATACAGTATCTAAAATGATTGGCTCCCCTCCAGGATATGTTGGCTATGAAGAAGGAGGACAACTAACTGAAAAAGTAAGAAGAAGGCCTTATTCTGTTATTCTTTTAGATGAGATAGAGAAAGCCCACCCCGATGTCTTCAATATTCTTTTACAAATTTTGGATGATGGAAGATTGACAGATGCAAAAGGAAGAGTTGTCTCTTTCAAAAACACAATCATTATTATGACCTCAAATGTTGGCTCTGAATATGTCTCCCAGATGGCGCCTCTGGGTTTTGTTGCAGAGACAAAAGAAAAAGAAGAATCTCTAAGAGATAAGGTAATGGAGGCCTTAAAAGAAAAATTCAGGCCCGAGTTTTTGAACAGAATTGATGAGATTATTATCTTTCACTATCTTGGACCAAAAGAAATTAGAGAGATTGTTGAATTAGAACTTAAAAAAGTTGAGGAACGCCTTCTAAGAAAAGGAATAGTTTTAAAACCAACAAAGAAGGTAAAGGAACTCCTATCCAACAAAGGTTTTGATCCCAACCTTGGGGCAAGGCCTCTAAAAAGAGTTATTCAAAAACTTATCCTTGATCCCTTAGCCCTTAAGATGGTCACCGGAGAAATCAAAGAAGGAGAGAGGGTTGTTGCTGATGTTGAAAATGGCGAGATTATTTTTAGGACCGCAAAAGATCTAATAAGAGAAAAAGTTTAATTTATGCCAAAAGAATTTTGGTTTCTTTTTTTGATAACCCTTGTTTTTATGATAGGGCTTTTTGTATTGTTTTATAATTCTGTTTCAGAGGAACTTTCAAAAATTGAAAAAGTTAGTTTTGAACCACTCCAGAATTTTAAGATAGAAGAGAAAGATGAGTCAAAAATTATCTCAAACCAAAACTTAGGATTTTTAGCAAAAATTCCAAAAGATTGGGAGTTTCAATTAGACCAGACAAATAAGAGTATTATTTTTTATTCATCAGAGGATTCAAATTTGGAGAATCAAACTTTTCAGAAGGACTGTCTAATTACACTAAGGGTTGAATATAGAGAAGTTGAAAAAATTTTTTCTGTTTTAAAAAATACAATCGCTCAATTAAAAGAAAAACCTCAGATTGGGGAAAATTTAGAATTGGTAGAGATTGATGGCAGAAATGCTCTCAAAGAAACTGTAGAAGTAAAAGGAGTGGGCAAGGTGATAAGAGTCTCTTTTCCAGAGAAAGAAAAAGTTTTTATATTTGGGACCTTGCTTTTTCCAAAAAAAGAAAAAGAGTGCCAAAGATATTTTGAGGAATTTTTAAATTCAATAGAATTAAAAAAATAAAATGAAAAAAGAGACCCATCTCTTTTTTATTTTTGGGAGCATTTTTGTTGGAATTTTGCTCTTTTTTATTATTCTTCAAACAAACATTTCAGGTTTTTTACAAAAAGCCCAGATTATTGAAGACAGATTAAAGGATCAGACCATAGAAGATAAAAACAATTCAGAGATTTTAAAAAAATTAGAAAAAATTGAAACCTCCTTTGAGGAATTTAATGATTCTTTGAGAAAAATTGAAGGGTTGCTTGTTCAGATGAAACAAAAAGAAAAGACGCAAAACCAAAAGGATCAAATTTTATCTCAAATAAAAGCGGCTCTTTCAGGGTTAGAGAAAGAGTTAGAGAATTTCAAAGAAAAAAATAAAGAAATTGAGGGAGCAATATCTCTTTTAGAGGAGAAAATTAGTTCGTTTGAAAAGGAAAAAACAGGGGCAAAGGAGATTACAGAGATTCGAGGGCAGGATGAAGGTAAAATTCAGGAAGAAAAAGCAGGTCCTCTCTCAAATCTTATAATCACTGAGGTTTGCGCAGGTTTTGATTCATCTGAAAATGAATTTATAGAGATTTATAATCCAAATGATTTTGCGGTAGAAATTAACGATGAAAATTTTGTTTTAGAGTTTGTTGATTCAAAAAACAAAAAGACAAAAAAGAAAATAGAATGGAGGAGAAACACAATTCCTTCAAAAAGTTATTTTCTTTTTATTGGAGGAGATTTGAGATCAGATACTCAAAGAATTGAGGGAGATGCTTATTTTTCAAGCCAACTTACTTCAATTGGAGGAGTAATTATTAGAAAAAAAGATGGAGGGATTTTAGACAGGGTTGGCTGGGGCGAGGAGGGAAAAGAGATTCCTATTTATGCTGTGGAGTTTAAAGCCAAATTAAAAGAAGGAGGCCTAAAAACAGGAGAGTCGCTTCAGAGAAAAATTCAAAATTCAAAATTTGTTGATACAGGTAACAATGAAAAAGATTTTGAAATTTCTTTAATTTTAACACCAAAAAATTCTCTTGGAGAAATACTTACATTTTCAAAAATTTCTCCCTTCCAAAAAATTGTTGAAGAGAAACTTTTAATAACAGAGGTTGGAATTGGGGGAGATGAATATGTTAAAATTTTCAACCCAAAACATTTTTCAATTTCCCTAAACCGCAAATATCTTGCCTATTATTCTTCAAAAAGAGAAATAGATAATCCTTATCGGCTTTGGAAAATAGATAAAGATATATCAGTTCTCCCTAAAAATTCAATTTTAATTGCTATTTATCTTCAAGAAAACTCAAATCTAACTCCTAACTGGCAGGTTAAAACAAAAGAAGGAAAACCCTATTCAAGACCTCAAATCTCCCCAAATGGGGCAATTGGAATTTTTAGTTGCAGTCCAAAAGAAAATGGAGCCGATTGTAAGATAGATCTTGTTGGTTGGGGAAAGGCAGAAGTTTTTGAAGGAAAACCTTTTAATTTTTCAGGGAAGGGAAAAATTATTGCCAGAAAAATACAAAATTCTTTCTATCAGGATACAGATAGCAACCTCAGCGATTTTGAAGAGAAATAAATTATTCGACAAATGTTGGTGGGGGAGTAAAGTTCAAGATATTTTGAAGTTGAGCATCTGTAAGTTTTAAGGATGCTTCAATTGCCTCCTCAATTAAACTTTCAGAAAAACTTATCTTTTCTCCTAATTTAAGCCACCTATCTCCGGTTTTGTTTTGCATATAATCCTCAATGAAAATTTTATGTGCCTTTGTTAGAGCAATATTCTCTCCCCTTTCTCTTAAATATGCCCTCAATGCTTTTCTTGCCAAATGAGTAATTCCCTCCCCATGTTCTGCTGTCTCAATATATACTTTTTCTCCATCCTCTTCTTTTACTTCACTTTCTGGCTCTTCAACAGTTATTGTTGTTTCTTTTACAATTTTTTCTTCCTCAATTTTTAAAGGTTCTTCTTTTAATTCTTCTAAATCAGGAGTTGGGGGTTCAAATGGAACAGTTACCTCCTCAACCTCTG
>JAJOKZ010000015.1 GCA_021129555.1 Minisyncoccota bacterium | reverse complement strand
CTCAAAGTTGTTGTTTATCTTGCTGAGAAATATTCTACTCCCATATCTGTAGCAAAAGAGATATTGCAAGTAATTGAAGGAAAACTCAAACCTTCCTTGTTGGTTAAAAATTTTATGCGTGCAGAAATTTAATTATGAGAGAAAAAGTAATATTGGCAATTGATTTGGGGACTACAGGCAACAGAGTAGTCGCATTTAATAAAAAAGGAAAAATTGTTGCAAAATCCTATTATAAGTTTTCTCAGATATTTCCCCATTCTGGATGGGTTGAGCATAATCCTTTGGAAATTTTGAAAACTACTATAAAAGCGTTAAGAAAAGTAATTAAAATCGTAGGTGCTGAGAATGTAGTTTGTATTGGAATTACTAACCAAAGGGAAACTACTATTCTCTGGGACAAAGATACGGGAAAGCCAGTTTATAACGCAATAGTATGGCAATGCAGGAGAACAGAAAAATTATGTAAGCAATATAAAAATTATACAAAAGCAATTAAACAAAAAACGGGTCTTTTTTTAGACCCATATTTTTCTGTAACTAAAATAAAATGGATTATAGAAAATGTACCCGGTATAAAGGGAAAAATAAAAAGAGGTAAAATTTTGTTTGGAACTCCTGATACTTGGTTGCTTTGGAACCTTACAAAAGAAAAGTGCCACCTCACCGAACCCAGCAATGCTTCTCGTACTTTGCTTTTTAACATAAAGACACTCAAGTTTGACGATGGGCTGTTGAAACTATTCAAAATTTCCTCATCAATTCTTCCAGAGGTTAGAGCCTCTTCTTCTTTTTTTGGATGCACAGATAAGAGATTTACTCAAAAAGAAATTCCTATTACAGGAGTTTTGGGAGATCAACAGGCATCACTTTTTGCTCATTGCGGATGGGAGAAAAATATCATAAAAGCAACATATGGGACAGGAATTTTTGTAATGACAAATACTTTAAACAAATTATATAATTTGAACACTCTTCTTACAACAATTGCATGGCAATTTGAAAACGAAATTAACTATGCGCTTGAGGGAAGTATTTTTATGGGAGGGGCTACCATTCAGTGGTTAAAAGATAATTTAAAAATTTTAAAAAAGGTTGAGGAGAGTGAAGATATAGCTAAATCTCTCCCAAACAACGAAGGAGTTTATTTTGTTCCGGCGTTTCAAGGACTGGGCGCACCTTGGTGGGATGCTAAAGCAAGGGGGATAATTATTGGCTTGACAAGAAAAACAACTTGGAAAAACATTGTAAGGTCTGCTTTGGAATCTATGGCTTATCAGGTAAGAGAGGTGGTAGAAGAAATGAAAAAAATTCAAAAAAAGAAATTTAAGGTTTTAAGAGTTGATGGTCAGGCCTCTATAAACAATTTTTTGATGCAATTTCAAGCAGATATTTTAAATATGGAGATTGAACGCCCCAAGATAATAGAGACAACATCTTTGGGAGTAGCAGGATTGGCAGGTATAAGTGCAGGTTTTTGGACCAAAGAAGAATTTAGAAATTTACAGAAAACAGAAAAAATTTTTAGGCCATCTTCTTTGAGAGAAAAATTTGAAAAATTTTATCAAAGATGGAAAGAGGCTACAAAAAGAAGCAAAAAATGGACAGAAGAGTAATTTATAGGTAAAATAAAAAAACTATTAATCCTTATTTATGAAAATTTTAATTTTGGCAGGAGGAAAGGGAACAAGACTTTGGCCTGTTTCAAGAAATTTTAAGCCCAAGCAATTTCAAAAGTTTTTTGGAAGTGAGACACTTTTTCAGGCCACTTTTAAAAGAGCAACAAAACTTGCAGAAATCAGAGATATTTTTGTTTCCACTAACCAGATTTTTTTAAAAGAAATAAAGTTTCAAACTCCTCAACTTCAAAGGAAAAATATAATTTTGGAGCCGGCCTTCAGGGAGAGGGTGGCTGCTTTTTTGTTGTTTTTTTGTTATTTATCTTCAAAAGAATTAGAGGAGCCGGTAGTCATTTTTCCCTCTGATCATTTAATAAGGAAGGAGAAAGAATTTTTGTTAGCAATAAGGGAGGGATATCAATTTGTAAAAGAAAATAAAAATTATATTTTATTGTTTGGAGAGAGGCCAAAATCTCCGGATACTGGTTTGGGTTATATCAAAAAAGGAAAATTGATCAAAAAAAGCAAAAATTTTTCTATTTTTGAGGTAGAAGTTTTTAAGGAAAAGCCGGATTTGAGAAAAGCAAAAAAATTTTTAAAGTCGAAGAATTTTCTCTGGAATACAGGAATTTTTATTTTTGTGCCCAAACTGATTGAGAAATTAGCAGAAAAATATGTTTTTGATAACTGGCGAATTTATCAAATTTTGAGAGAAAATTTTCAAAAGAAGAATTTCAAAAAAGTTGTGGAGAAAGAATATCAAAAAATGGATCCTGCCTCTTTTGATTACTCAATTCTGGAAAACTATTCAAGGAATGCCTTGGTAACGGTTAATTGGGGCTGGTCAGACATTGGGAGTTGGTCATCGCTAAAAGAGTGTCTGGCCGGCAGAGATAAGAATTATATTAAAGGAAATTTTTTGGGAATTAATTCAAAAGATATTTTGGCTTTTGGAGATACTTCTCAGTTGGTTGCTGCCTGCGGGGTGAAAAATTTAATTGTTGTGGTAACAGAAGATGTTGTTTTTATCTGCCCAAAGGATAATTCTCAAGATGTAAAAAAAATAGTTGAAAAAATTGAAAAGGATGGAAAAAAAGAACTTCTTTGATTTTGATTTCAAATGGATTATAATTTATAATATAAAAAAACTCTTTTATTTTTAAAAAAAATTATGAGGAAAAGAACAAAAACTTCCAAAAAAAGAGAAAAAAAGAAAATTTTGAAAAAAAGAAAAAGGAAGAGCAAAAAACAAAAAAAGAAGAAGAGCTATTTTGTTGAGGAAAAAAGGCGCAAAAAAGAGAAAAAAAGAGTTAGAAGAAAAACAAAAAGGAAAAAAGAAGAGAAGAAAGAAATTACTTTAATTTTGCTTAAACCTCCAGAAAACCCCATAATCTCTCCTCGGCCAGAAAATGATTGGGAGACATGGCAAACTTTCAATCCAGGGGTAATTTTGCTTGAAGATAAAATTCATTTTCTTTACAGGGCTATTGGAAATGATGGTATTTCTCGGCTGGGATATGCTTGTTCAAGCGATGGCTTTAAAATTGAGGAGAGATTATCAGAGCCGGTCTATGAGCACTCTTTAGTTAATAATTTTTCTTTTAATTATTTTTCCTTTGCCTCTGGGGGAAGTATTGGAGGATGTGAAGATCCTCGACTAACTCGGGTTAACAATGAAGATACCATTTATATGATTTATACTGCCTGTGATCAAGAATTAAGATTGGCTTTGACCTCAATTAAGGTGAGAGATTTTCTAAATAGAAAATGGCGCTGGAAAAAACCGGTATTTATTTCTCCCCCGGGCCAAATTCATAAAAACTGGATGATATTTCCAGAAAAAATAAAGGGCTATTATGCTATCTTGCACAGTTTAAATCCAAAAATTTCAGTAAATTATTTTGAGAATTTGGAATTTGATGGAAAAACCTATATAAACAGTTGCTATATGCGTCAACCTCAGGGAAGTCATTGGAAGTGGGAAGGTATGATTCGGGGAGTGGGGGCGGTGCCTTTGAGAGTAAAAGATGGCTGGTTGATATTTTATCATGCAGAGGATCGTTTGGATCCAGGGAAATATAAAGCAGGAGCAATGGTTTTGGATTTTCAGGACCCAAGCAAAATTTTGTATTATTCTCCAAAACCAATTCTTGAGCCATCGCAAGATTATGAAAATAATGGGTTTAAGCCGGGCATTGTTTATATTTCAGGGGCGGTAATAAAGGGGGAGAGCCTTCTTATTTATTATGGAGGGGCTGATAGTTATGTTTGTGTTGCCTGGGCTAATTTAGATGAATTTCTGGCTCAGATGAAGAGAAGTATTAAACCAAAACTTAAAAGAAAAGTTCTCAAAAAGAGAAAAATAAAAAAATAATTAAAGCAAAAATTTATGATAATTAGAAGAGCAAAAGAGAATCCTATTCTAAAACCAAAAAGTTCCCATGCCTGGGAGGCTCAGGCAGTTTTTAATGGCTGCCCTGTCAAACATAGAGGAAAAATTTATCTTATCTATCGGGCAGTTTCTATTCCTCATTATCATACCTATCTTAGAGCAAATATGACAACCTCTGATATTGGTATTGCTGAAAGCAGAGATGGCGTTCATTTTGAAAATCGCCGTCGACTTATTGTTCCAGAATATGATTGGGAGAAGTTTGGATGTGAGGACCCTCGAGTGACAAAACTGGGAAAAAATTTTTATATCTTTTATACTGCTCTTTCAGAATATCCCTTTCGAGCAGAGGGTATTAGAGTGGGGGTGGCAAAAACAAGAGATTTAAAGAAAATTGAGGAAAAACATTTAGTAACTCCTTTCAATAGTAAGGCAATGGCACTTTTCCCAGAAAAAATTAAGGGAAAAATTTGGGGTATTTTGACTGTCCATACAGACAAACCTCCTGCCAAAATATGCTTGGTCTCTTTTGATAAAGAAAATGAAATTTGGTCAGAAAAGTTTTGGGAGAGATGGTATAAAAATTTTGAAGAATATTCTCTGCCACTTCAAAGAAGGCCTCAAGATCACATTGAAGTTGGCGCACCTCCCCTGAAAACAAAATATGGCTGGTTATTATTATATTCCTATATTCGTGATTATTTCTCTCCTCAAAGAATTTTTGGAGTTGAGGCAGTTTTGCTTGATTCCAAAAACCCTTTCAAAATTATTGGCAAGATTGAGACACCAATTTTAACCCCGGAAGAATATTACGAAAAAATAGGTCTTGTGCCAAATGTTGTCTTTCCCTCAGGCGCAATTATTGAGAAAGATTGGATTTATCTTTATTATGGAGGGGCTGATACTGTATGTTGTTTGGCTTTGATTAAACTTTCAAGTCTTTTGGAAACAATACTTCAAAAAGATAAACAAAAAATTATGTTTAAAAGAGCCAAAGAAAATCCAATTATTGTCCCAAACAGAGATCACAAATGGGAGTCAAAGGCGGTCTTTAATCCTGCAGCCATTTATCTTCAGGAAAAAGTTCATATTATTTATCGGGCTCTTTCAGATGATGACACCTCAACTCTGGGTTATGCCACAAGTAAAGATGGAATTCATATTGATTATCGCTCCCCTCAGCCAATCTATGTGCCACGGGAGGATTTTGAGAAGAAAAACAATCCTCAATGTGGTTCAGGATGCGAAGATCCCCGGGTGACCAAAATAGGAAACAAAATTTATATGTGCTATACCGCTTTTAATGGGATAGTCCCAAGAGTGGCTTTAACTTGGATTTGGGTAAGAGATTTCTTGAAGAGAAAATGGAACTGGGCAAAGCCGATTCTTATCTCCCCCGCAGATCTTAATGATAAAAATGCCTTTATTTTCCCAGAGAAGGTAAATGGTAAATATATGATTGTCCATCGGGTGGGCTATGATATTGATTATTCTTTTTCTAAGAGTTTAAATTTTGAAAAAGGAGGCTGGCTGGAGGAACATCGTTGGATTTATCGAAGGAAGGGATGGTGGGATAGTAAAAAAGTTGGAGCGGCAGCACCGCCCATAAAGACAAAAAAAGGATGGATTATGTTTTATCATGGGATTTCTGAGGATGGAGTATATAGGGTTGGGGCAGTGCTTTTGGATCTTAAAAATCCCACAAAAATTCTTGCCAGAACATTCTATCCGCTTTTGGAGCCAGAAACCCCTTATGAAAAAGAAGGAATAGTTAACAACGTTGTCTTTCCCTGCGGGAATGTTCTTTTGGGCAATAAAATTTTCCTCTATTATGGGGGTGCTGACAAGGTAGTAGGAGTGGCGACTATTGAAGTTGACGATCTTTTAGATCTTCTTAAAAGGTGTAAATGTTAAAAATCTATCTCTCTACTTTAATAAATAATTTTTTCCCAATTTCGTATACAAAAAGGCTTAATATTCCATAGCCCAAAAGTATTATCCATTCCTTTATTCCTATTGGAGTTTCTTTTTTTCTGGGCGGTTCTTTCATTACTTCTTCTTTCACCTCTCTGACAATAGTGTTAAAATTATCATCTAATAAAACCAAATCTGCTATTTCTTTGGCAACATCAGTGCCAGAACCCACTGCCACTCCAATATCTGCTTTTTTTAAAGCGGGAGCATCGTTTACTCCATCGCCGGTCATTGCCACAATTTCTTCATTTTCTTGCAATGCTTTGACAATTCTGATTTTGTGTTTTGGCTCCACTCTATCAAAATTTTAATTTTTTTCACCAACTCTTTTAAATTTTTATCTTCAATTTTTTCCAACTCTTTTCCTTCTAATACTTCATCTATCTTAATTTCCATTCCCAAATCTTTAGCAATGGCAATAGCTGTTAATTTGTGATCTCCGGTAACAATAATAGTTTTGATGCCTGCAGATTTGCACAAAGAAATTGCTCTTTTGCCTCTTTTCTTAAGGGATCTTTTAAGGCAACCAAGCCCGCAAAACAAAGATCTTTTAAATTTTCTCTTTTGAACTCTTCTGGCTTTATAATTTTATCTTCAATTCTCCCCGGGTTAGAGTTCCAGTTTTATCAGCACAGATTACAGAAACACACCCCAAGGTTTCAGCAGCAGTCATTTTTCTTATCAGGCCCTTATGTTTTGCTAATTTTTGCATTCCAGTTGCCAAAACAACTGTCAAAGCAGGAAGAAGACCTTCAGGGACAGCTGCTACCACTACCGCTACAGAAGTTAAAAACATTTCAAAAAAAGGCTTGCCGGTTAAAACGCCGAGGCCAAAAATAAGAAAGCTTATTCCCAACAAGAATTAAACCAATTGTTTTCCCAAAACTAATAAGTTGTTTTTGAAGGGGAGTTGCCTCTTCTTCTGTTTCTCTAATTAAACTTGCTACTTTTCCAATTTCTGTATCTTTGCCAGTTGCTACAACTACTGCTTTCCCTTTTCCTCGAGCAACAGTTGTCCCCATATAAACCATATTTTCTCTATCTGCCAAGGGTGTATCTTCTGAAAGAACTTTTATATGCTTTTCAGAAGGAATGGACTCACCAGTTAAAGACGCTTCAATTACTTCTAAACTTTGAACTTTAAAAAGACGGGCATCTGCTGGCACTTTTTCACCAGGGGAGAGTAAAATTATATCTCCGGGAACAACAAGTTCTTGGGGAATAACTTGTTTTTTTCCCCTCTCTCAAAATTCTTGCTTTATAAACAATCATTTTTTTAAGTTGTAAAAGGGCTTTGTTGGTTTTGCATTCTTGGAAAAATCCAAAAATAGCGCTGATTAAAATAACCGCTAAAATAATTCCGGCATCAGTTAAATGCTTGGTCAAAAAACTAATAATTAAAGCCGCAAAAAGAATATAAATTAAAGGGTTTTTAAACTGGCGCAAAAAAAGAGCAAAAAGAGAAAATTTTTTTGCCTGGGGAATTTTGTTTTTGCCAAATTTTTTTAAACGAAATTTTGCCTCTTTTTGTGAAAGGCCAAATTTAGAGGTTTGAAACAATTCAAAAATTTTTTCAACTGATTGGGAATGATAATGGTTGGAATACATCATTATTCATTGTACAGAAAACCACTTTTGGGTTTAAGCGCGATAATATTTAATAATAGACATCTTATGAAAATTGGCGGAGATTGGACCTCTGCCAATTTGTAATAGAAAGAAAGTTTTTTTGTTAAATTAATCAAGCCCTAAAAGAAAAATAAAAAAA
>JAJOKZ010000043.1 GCA_021129555.1 Minisyncoccota bacterium | reverse complement strand
AGTTCGACGGTCCGGGGGAGGAATTTCTCCGGGCCGTTGAAAGTCAGGCCACCCGGGCTCTCGGGGCCCGGGTGGAGCTCTTTCTGGAGTAGCACTCCCAGTCCCGCGGGCTGGCAAGACCAGCCCGCTTTTTGTTTTTTTACTAATTAATTTTAATTAGGGAAGAGTATTTAATTTTTGAGTTATTTCTCTCTCTGCGTTTAATAATATTTGTCTTGCCCTGCTTGGTCTAGAAAAACTATCTCTTGCTCTTATTATATAGGTGCGAATTGCCCTTGCCTCCTTTTTGGTTTTGATTTGCTGAATTAGATCTTCTAATTTCTGCAAAATAGCATTAAATGATGATTCCAAAATTTGTTGTTTTTCTGTATCTTTTTCTCTTTTTGCCTTCCATATATCTCTGTGAAGTTCTGCCAAGGGTCCTGTTAAGGTTTTTTCTAATAATGCCTCTATTTGTCTTGGGGTTTTTGCCTTTATTATATCTCTGTATTCTGGAAGAGTGGTTTGTCTTACTCTTGACTCTGCTAATTTTGAGATATTCTCAAAATGGTCTCTTGTTTCTTTCTTCTGTAATTCTTCTGGGAGCCACATTCCTAATTCTCTTGCAACAGGGCTGGTTGCCAGCCATCTAATAATCCAGGCACGCGATCTTTTTGTTCTTGGATCAATCTTGTGATAAAAGAGTTTATCCTGTTCAAGATTTTCCTTCACTTTATTTTCAAAAGTTGAGACAAATTCCTCTCCTATAACCCTTCCTGCATGAGCCAGCTGTTCTCTATCAAGAAGACCTTTATGGATCATTTCCGTGATTTGTTCTATTGCATTTTTCTTTGCCTGGGATTGACGCGCTTCTGGTAAATCTTCTATTCTGTCCCAGAGATCTTCAAAATCTTTCCTTGTTCTTAGAACGCTTGTCCTTACTTTTTCAACATAACTTGTATATCCTTTTGCCCTGTCTTGATCAGTAAGGCCACCGGTTGTTTTATCTTTGTGACCAGCAGGAAGATTGGCGGTCTCTTGGTCTAAAACATTGGCAAAACGCATCAGCATGTCTTCATCTGAGGCAAAATATTTTTGAAGAGATTTCTGAGCATCTTTTAATTTATAACGAGAGGCCCATCTAAAGGCATCCTCAATAGTTTTTTCACTCACAGCACCTGCCTTGATAAAGTCCTTTAAGTTCCCTGATTTTATTGCCCCACTAATTAATCCTACCAGACGTGCCTTATTTGTTCTTTCTTTACGCCAGCTATAAAGTTCATCTCTGAAAGTTTTTTCATCTCTTATTTTTTCACCGACTTTAGCCCATTCTGCATATTCTGTTTTTGGATAAACAACTGTGGCTGCCTCTGGTAATTCTGCCATTTTCCTCATGCCCCAGCCAGCAACTCTTTTTAAAGTTCCCTTTACACCACCTTCTTTCTTTCCTGTTACACTCCATGCTTTTCCTTTCTCCTCCAATTTTCCTATACGGGTAGCAACTGTTGGTCTCCTGCCCACTCGAGAAATTTCACCTTTCACCCTTCTCTTTGCCCTGCCCCACTTCTTCTCTAACCATCTTCTCCCTTTCTTAGTCGTTGGCCATTTCGCTCCTCTTTTTACAACTCCAATAACTTGCTGTGCTCCCATTGGAGCAAAAGCAGTGGTGGCAAAATAACCTATTGCCAAGAAGCCCAAGGGAAGGGCAGCAAGAAAAACACCACTTGCTAGGCCAATTTCAGCTTCCGGGACGTGGGTCCAAAATAGATGTCGCAGCTCAATCATTCTTTGAGTAAGATATAGAAAGAATGAGGCCCCAATACCAACAAAGCACCATTGAATAAACTGCTTCCACCACATATTCCAAATTCTTTTTGTGGTGGGTAAAATATTACAAAAGAATGCCAAAGGAGCAAGGATAACTAACATCCAGAGAACAAGATGTCGAGCAACTAAAAGAGCGGCCAACAATAAAATAATAAAAGTAGCAAAGGCATTAAAAATAATTATCATTAAGGGTCTAAAAAAGAGACCAAAAATTATACCCCCAATATCACCCCTAAACAGTCCTCCAATTACAGTTGCCAAGGCTCCGGCAATAGTTTTAAGTGGACTCTCTACAATTTGAACCAACCTTCCTAACCCCTGTCCTCCTGCTCCAAGAAAGAAATTCATTATTATATTTGAGGCATCAATAATTACCCCACAAATTACAGGAGTGAAGTTTATCAAGAGAGCCATTGCTATAAGTCGAGGAGCAGTTTTTTGAATTTCATATTCTCTAACTCTTAAAGCTATGCCAAGACCAATGATAATTACTACCAAAATAAAGAGCATATTTACCAAATCTCTTATGATACGCCATCCCTCCAAAACAAAAAGGTTATGAGTGAAGCCACCCGGAATTTGGGTAAAATTAGGAGAAATTACCCAACTTAAAATTGCCAAAGAGGTTCTAAGCGCAAAGAAGCTTAAAAGGACACCGGTATATAATTTAGTAATTTGCTTTGCAGTCCAAACAAATGGAGCAGTAGCAATATCAAGGCCAGGAATCATGGCTTCAACAAAATAAAAAGGCAAAAGTAGTGCCCCTAAAAGCAAGACGAGAATAAGTATTTTGAAAATTGTCGATTTTCTTTTTTCCACCTTTTTATATAATATTTCAAGGAGTTCTAATTGGCAACAAGAGATAGATTAAAGAAACAATCCCTCTTGCTAATGCCAAAATTCCCATTCCCAAAAGGGCATAGGTTAATGTTTGCTTTCCTCTAGCTACATTTTCAGGAACGCCAGCAGAGGTAAGTATTTGCAGTCCCCCCAAAAGAATAAAGATGATGCCCACGGAAAAGAAAAGCCAAAAAAGAATATTTGCCACTCTCTCAATAATTGCCTCAATTGTTGTAGCAGTAATCGGTGTAGCAAACTCAGCAACAAAAGCAGGGGGGGTTGAAGTAACGACGGTAACAATAGCTGATTCGAAACGCGAAACTCCGCCACACTTTATCAACAGAACAATTACATACCTGCGGGGCTGAGTATAGGAGTGAACGAAATTTCTCTGACATATAACATAATCTTGACCGCCTGCATGTTCGGGGTCATAATTACAAGCAAAAGTTATTTCCGGAGGGGAGGGCCCGGGATCAAAATCTACCTCTACATCACAAGAATTAGGTCCTCCGCCCGGTAACGGATAAACTTTTGCCCAAACCCTTCCTCCAAAAGCCTCGCCCGCTTCTACATTATTTTTTTCTAACACAATCCCTCCATCTACAGTTCTTCTTCCACTTGCAGGAAATCCTCCCCTTATAGTAGAAGATTGAGCGAAAAGTGGACAAGGGAATAGAATAAAAAAAACAAGCATAAAGAGAACACTAAAAATTAAAAAGAATTTTTTATTTAAACCTCTTTTTAGAAAACACATAATAAACGTTAAACCAATTTTTTATACTTAAATTTTCCGGTCTTTTTGAGTGAAAAATACCTGTCCGAGTTAAAAAATACCTCCCCTCCCTCTTCTCTAATTTTAACCCCTCTGATAAATTGTTCAAAATTGTTTTTCTGGGGTGCGAAAAACCTGCTTTTACAATTTTGAAAAATAAATCTCTATCAATCCCTGGGATGCCTCTTTTAATATCATAAATTTTAATTACTGCTCCATCAACCTTTGGCTTTGGAAAGAAATACTCTTTTTTCACATAGAAAAGAATTTTTGGTTTTGCATAAAACTCAATTGAAAGTTTTAAAAGCGATGATTTTTTAGCAGATATTTTTTGGGCAACCTCCTTTTGGATTAAAAAAATCATCTCTTTTGGTTGAACTTCTATCTCTAAAAAATGTCTAATTGTTGCAGTGGCAATATTATAGGGCAAGTTGCCAACAACCTTGTATGATTTTTTGCCAAGAAACTCTTTTGGAGAAAATTTCAAAACATCAATATTTAAAACTTTCACATTTTTAAAATTTCTTAATTTTTCCTTCAAAATCTCTGATAGTTTTTTATCCTTCTCAATTGCTACAACTTTTTTTGCTTCTTTTGCCAAAATCTCTGTCAAAAAACCAAGGCCTGACCCAACCTCAACTATTATATCTACATCTTCTGCTCCTAAATTTTTTGCAATTTTTTTTAAAACATAAAAATTTAACAAGAAATTCTGTCCCAAACTTTTTTTTGGAGCAATTTTATACTCTCTTAAAAGTTTTTTAATTTCTTTTCTCCTCATTTCCCCTCTTGACTTGGTTTTTAAAATTTGATATCTTTTAAAAATAAGGTCAGAATCAAAAATTTTTCAAAAAACCATTTTAAAGCGCCCAACAATTGAAAATTTTCTTTTCTTTTTTGGAAAGTCCTCCAAAAAGATTTTTTATTTTGTAATTGCTCTATTTTTAATTATTTTTCCTTTTATAAAAAGAACTACTTTTCAGGTAAAGGATATTATTTTCCAGCCAAATTTTTCAAATTTTGAAACTCCCTTTATTTCTCAAAATGATACCCAAAAGTGGCTTCCTCCCCCTTTAGTTTTTCAGGGAAATACCCTGATAAGCAGTGCCTCTTTCCAAAAGATAAATTATCAAACATTTGGAGTGGCAGGAGCAGAAAAGGATCATCAAATTATTGAATATGTTGTCAAAAAAGGAGATACTGTTGCAAAAATTGCCAAAGAATTTGGAATTGATGTAAATACAATTTTGTGGGCAAACAATCTTTCAAGAAAAAGTATTTTAAAAGAAGGGCAAAAATTAATCATTCTTCCGGTTCCAGGGGTTTTACATGTTGTAAAAAGAGGGGACACTTTATCTAAAATTGCAAAATTGTACAAGGCAAGTATAGAAAAAATTATAGAATTCAACGATCTTGAAAATGACAAGATTCTTACCGGAGACATTTTAATTATTCCCGGAGGCAAAAAGCCAAAAACTCTGCCTTCAAGAAAGCCTTCAAGAAAAATTGTCAAAGTTCCAAAATCATATTTTATCTGCCCAATTCCCCCTCCTTGTAAAATTACTCAAAAACTTCACTGGTACAGGGCAGTAGATTTTTCAAATGGAAGATGCTACGACCCTATATATGCAGTTGCTCAGGGAAAGGTTCAAAAAACCGGCTATGATAGAATTGCAGGAAGATATATAAGGATTGTTCATCCAAATGGAGTTGTCACTTTTTATGGGCATTTGGCAAAAATAATAGTCAAACCAGGACAAGAAGTCTCTCAGGGTCAAATTATTGGATATATGGGGCATTCAGGATATACTATTCCAAGAGGGAAAAGGGGTTGTCATTTGCATTTCGATGTCTTTGGAGGAACAAATCCATTTGCCTATTAAAAATAATTTGTTCTAAAAACCAAGGCCTCCTGCAAATGTGAGGCTTTTATTTTTTCTGATTCATCCAAATCTGCAATTGTTCTTGCCACTTTTAATACCCGATGATAACCTCTGGCTGTCAAAAGCCCCTTATCTAAATAATTTTTCAAAAGGGATTTTTCTTTCTCATCTAAAGGACAGAATTTTTCAACCTGTGAAATATTCATCTCAGAGTTTGTCAAAATTTTCTCATTTTTAAACCTCTCTTTCTGGATTAGGCGCGCCTTTTTTACATTCTCTTTTATTTTTTCACTTAACAACTCTCCTTTCTCTGAGAGCAAATCCTTTGATTCTACATAGGGCAGTTCAACAAAGATATCAATTCTATCAACAATTGGGCCAGAGAGTTTTCTTTTGTATTTATTAATCTGAGTTGGGGAGCAGATACAATTTTTAAATGGATTATTTAAATTTCCACAAGGACAAGGGTTGGCAGCAGCAATGAGCATAAACTGGCAAGGAAAGACAACTCTTGAATTCGCTCTCAATAAAACTATCTTTCCTTCTTCCATTGGTTGGCGCAATCCCTCAATGACATCCCTTTGAAATTCTGGAAGTTCATCTAAAAACAAAACCCCTCTGTGAGCCAAAGTTATCTCCCCCGGCCTTATTGGATTTCCTCCGCCAAGAATTGAAACTTTTGAGGCGCTGTGATGGGGAGGGCGAAAAGGTCTTTTTACAATTACAGGATTTTTATCTGATAAAAGACCAGCAAAACTATAAATTTTTGTCACTTCTAAAACCTCTTCTTTTGTTAAATCTGGTAAAATTGAGGGCAGGGCCTTTGCTAAAATAGTTTTCCCACCCCCGGGTGGACCTGTCATTAAAAGATTGTGAGCGCCTGCAGAGGCAATTTCCATTGCTCTTTTTGCACTCTCCTGTCCCTTAATCAACCCAAAATCCAAATAAACATCTTCTTTTTTTAAAAACAAAGAGAGATCAGTTTTTGTCTCTTCAATTTTAATTCTTCCCTCAAGATAATCTACTACCTCCTTTAAATTTTCTGCTCCAATTACCTTTAAACAATCTGGAAAGACCCAATTTATAAGATCGGCCTCATTTGCATTTTCCTTTGGAAGAATTATTTTCTCAAAGCCCAAATTTTTTGCCAAAATTGCAGAAGATAAAGCTCCTCTTATTGGTTTTAACTCTCCCTTTAATGAAAGTTCTCCCAAAAATATTGTTTTCTCTGGAGAAAATTTTATCTGCTTTGATTCTAAAAGATAACTTAGAGCAATTGGTAAATCATAAAAAGACCCCTCCTTTTTTAGATCTGCTGGGGCCAAGTTTAAAATAATTTTCTCTGGCTTTGTCCCAGGAGCGTAAAATCCCAAAAACTTCAGAGCAGATTTTATTCTTTCCCTTGATTCCTCAACTGCCTTTGTTGGAAGCCCAACAATCTCAAAAGATTTTAGACCAAAAGAGATATCAATTTCTACCTCAATTAATTGAGATTCCAATCCAACATTGGCACAAGAAAAAACCTTTGATGGCATAAATTATTTTTTGAGACACTTCAAACAAAACCTTGCCTCGGGTTGAATTTTAAGACGACTCTTTGGAATTTTCTTTTTACATTTCTCACATATTCCATACTCTCCCTTTTTGATTTTCTTTAAAGCCAAGTTTATATCTCTTAATTTTAATTCTAAAAGATATTCTAAAGGCAGGCGGTTTAAATACTCCTCAACCTCGTCTTGGGCAACCTCAAGGCGGGAACCCCCTGTCTCTGAGCCATCAAATTCAGGAAAATTGGATTTCCAATTTTCTTTTATTTTCTTATCCTTTTTAGCAAAAGATAAAAGCTGCTCTTCAATTTCTTTTTTAAGAGTTTTAAGTTTTTCTCTTTGTTTTTCTAAAAATTCTTCCATTTATTTTGTGAGCAAATTGATTGCCTCAATGGTTGCGATGCAACAAGTGGAGAAAATTAATTTTTCCCCAACAATTGCATAGCAAGCCCCAAAGCAACTTTTCTTTGCAATATCACAATACCTTATTTTATATCCTTTATAAACTTCCTCCTTAAATTCAAGATTCTGATGAGTTTCTAGTTCTTGAAGAAAAGCCATAATTTTTAGACCGGTTATTAAATTTTGTTCCCAAGTTTTTAATGCCTCCTCTAAGTTTGGTTCTTCTTTTAAAAGATCCGGGGCTATTTTTTGAGCCACAAAGCCAAAGGCAGTTTTATTTTTCTCAGAATACAAATAGAAGGTGGCATCTTCTTCTAAGAGATTAAATACATTTTCAGGGGTAGAGATTCCAAGAGAGGTGATAAATTCTTTTAGAGTTACAAATTTATCTTCCTGCTTATTTTTGAAGGCAATTCTTACAAATTTTTTCTCAGGTAAGGGTTGGGCAAGGGCTTCCAAAACTTTTGATGGTATTTGAGCAGGAAATTCTATCTCATAGACAGTTGTGATTGCCACCTCTGGCAGAAGAGGCGGGGGTAAAATTGTCTCTTTTGGTTGAGTGGGTGTAGTTGGTTGGGTAGGCGTTGTTGAAGCTGGTGTTGGGGTTTGAGGAGTAGGAGTAGGAGTAGGAGTAGGAGTAGGAGTAGTTGGTTGGGGAGTT
>JAJOKZ010000013.1 GCA_021129555.1 Minisyncoccota bacterium | reverse complement strand
CCCGGCAATTCCTATGGTTATCGTGTAGAATGTCATGCGTGCATAATACCGCCGCTACTACCGGCTAATGCTCATCGGTGTGTTTTGTGTTATGTTCCGTAATATTTGTGTATTCAACTAATCAATAAGCCGATTATATAAAAATTATGTTGCCTAAAACAAAATTTAAAATCGGAATAGTTGTAATTTTAATTATATTTTTAATTTTTCTTGTTTTGCAGTTTTTATCACATGTTATTAGCCCCAACGAATTACAAAAACCTATTGTAGAAGCCACCTTTCAATTATACGAAGACAAAATAGAACCAGAACTAATAACCATAAAACCAAACACGCTGCTTTTTTGTAAATTTATCTCGATGTCAGGAAATCATTTATTAAAATTTTTATCAGCCCCTGAAGGGTTACAAGGAAGAGAAATTTCCTTTTCCTTATCAGGAGAAACAAAAACCATCACCCTTAATATTCCTAAGGATTTCACAGGAGAATATGTTTTTCAGGTAATTCATCAAAAAGAGAATAAGATTTTAGATGGTAAAATAATAATAAAATAAGAAGTCATCGAGCGTGATGTGGTCGAGGACGAGTTCGCCGCACTCAATTGTGAGGCAACCCACAATACGAGGTTTTTTTTCTCCATCAAGGTAAGGTTGAAGGAGAGTTATCATAATCCAGAAGGTTTCAATTCCGCACTTGCGACATTTCACAACATCAACCCATCTTGGTATGCCAGAGCGAGGGAAGTTGTGAAGCCGGGGAGCAATGTTTTGGTCATCCGGGGTTACAAACGAAAAACGGAACCAGGGTTTGTTATCAATAAATGCAAGATATCAGCATATATTTTAAAAAATTTTTGTCAAGCCCTATGTGGAAAACTTCTTTTTTACAAAATAAATTTGTGGTAAAATATTTGAAGGAATTAAAAAAAGAAAATGACAAAGAAAAAAACAATTTTTCTAATAATAGGAATAATAGGCCCAAGTATCATCTTTATTGTATCGCTTTTTCTTCCTCAGATATTTCAAAATGATTCAAAATTTCAAAATGATCCAAAAGAAGTAAAAGCAGGAGCCACTAATAATGTCTTTGGGTTTGCCTGGGCTGGGGTTCCGCAGGCCTCAGGAGAAAAGTTGGGATTGGGTTGGATTAGTTTTAATTGCAACTCCCCTGAATTGCCTAGCCCAAGATGCAGCCAGACCAATTATGGGGTAAATATAGAAGCAGATGGAAACCTTTCAGGATATGCCTATTTTGATATGAATGATCCAAATACTCCAGAACATGAGGTGGGATGGATTGATTTTAATCCATTGGGTCCTTATCCAAGCTGTCCTCCCTCAACTTGCCCTGATGGATCACCAAATTATTCAGCCCGAATTGATCTTAATGGTTCTTGGCGCGGGGATGTTACAAAAAAACCAGTTGTTGGTTGGGCAAAAGCTTTAAATTATGGCGGTGGTTGGGATGGATGGATTCTTTTGGGGCCCATTGTAAAAAATGGAACCGACTATGGGGCTTATTTAGATACTCAAACACAGGAATTTAGAGGTTGGGCGTGGGGAGATAGTGTGGTGGGCTGGATTAGTTTTAATTGTAATAATCGAGATATTTGTTCTCAATCAAATTACAAAGTATATACCACCTTCACCTTCGCTTTCAACCAACCCCCAATTGTTACAGATATGAATGTAGATGCCCAAGGTCCTGATAATTATTGTGGGATTGGTCCAGGATTGGGTGTAGTTAATTTCTCCTGGACATACAATGATCAAGACAGAGATCCGGAGACAAGATTTGACCTTCAGGTAGATAATAATTCAGATTTCTCCTCTCCTGAGGTTAATCGCTCCTATTCTGACCTTAATAATCCCTCAGGGACTATTAACTCTCAATTAGTATCGGTTAAAAATACCCCAACAGCTCCTGGGGGCGACTACCTAACCTATAACACCCGCTATTATTGGAGAGTGAAAGTTTATGACAATCAAAGAAATGATTCAGGATGGATTGAAGGTTCCTCATTTATCACAACTACTCATCCCTGGCCCTGGCCTGAGTTTACATGGAGCCCAGAAAAACCAACAGTAAACGAGGTTGTATCATTTACAGATCAATCTCAGGTATTTGGAGGAGCAACAATTACAAATTGGTCCTGGACTTTTGCTCCTGATGGAAATCCTCATACCTCCTCTCAACAAAATCCAGAAGTAATCTTCCCATCAGATGGAGATAAAGTTGTAATCTTAGAGGTTACTGACTCTTCTAATTACACCTGTTCAAGAGAAGAGACAATAAATATGGGACTCCCACTTCCTGAAATTATAGAAATTCCCCCCAGGGTTCCTGAAATTATTGAGATTCCCTCAAGGTAAAACTGACAGAGCAAAGACTCCTGAGGGGTTGAACCTCTGATGGGTTGAAAAATTTTTTGGGTTTGGTATAGTGGATCTGACTGTTTGATTAGTTGACAAATTGACTAATTGACTGATTGGCTAATTGGCCAATAAAAATTACCAACGAGGGACCAACGAGACCCGGCTTCGTTGGTAAGAGTTGAGAATTTAGAAAAGAATGGCGGTTCCAAAGAAGAGGACAACCAAATCAAGACAGGGCAAAAGGCGCCTTCATATTCATTTAGAAGCACCAAAATTAACTCTTTGCCCAAAATGTAAAAAACCGGTACTACCTCATACCGTTTGTTTAAATTGCGGATATTATAAAGGAGAGATGGTTATTGACGTATTTAAAAAATTGAGCAAAAAAGAGAAGAAGAAAAAAGAAAAAGAATTAAAGGAAGCAGAAAAAGCGCCCAAAAAAGAACTAAGCATGGAAGAATTATCCAAGAAATCCTAAATCCTATTTAGAATTTAGATATTAGAATTTCAAACTTTATTATGGGTTCAAGACATCTTGCAAGAAGTATGGTGCTACAATCATTATACGAGTGGGATTTTTATGGGAAAAATCCCCAAAATTTAGATAGAATTGTTGAGAAAAATATCAAGGAGTTTGGAAGTGATTTGAAAGAGGATGATTTTATAAAAAAATTGACCTCAGGGGTGAAGGAGCATTTAAATCATTTAGATAAAATTATTGAAAAAACAGCACCTGAATGGCCGATTGATCAAATTTCAATGGTTGACAGAAATGTTTTAAGAATTGGGCTTTTTGAGTTATTATATGCAGACAAAAAAGAGGTGCCACCCAAAGTGGCAATTAATGAGGCAATTGAACTGGCAAAGGCATTTGGGGGTGAGTCATCGGGCAGGTTTGTAAACGGTGTTTTGGGGACAGTTTATAAACAATTACAAGAAAAAGAAAAAAGAGAGAAAAATGCCTAAATTTGAAGATTTAGAAGAAAATTTAGGGATAGAATTTAAAAATAAAGAGTTGTTAGTACAGGCATTCTGTCATCGCTCTTATTTAAATGAACATCCAGATTTTTTATTACCCCACAATGAGAGATTAGAATTTTTGGGTGATGCGGTAATTGAGTTAGTTGTGACCGAATATTTGTTTTTAAAATTTCCAGAAAAAGAAGAAGGAATATTAACTGCCTGGAGGGCGTCTCTTGTAAATTCAAAAACCCTTTCAAAAATTGCCCAAGACCTTGACTTCGGGAAGTATTTATTGTTATCAAAAGGAGAGGAAAAGGAGGCAGAGAAAAAAAGCAAATCTTATTTGGAAATTCTTGCAAATACATTTGAGGCATTTGTTGGGGCTCTGTATTTAGATAAAGGGTATAAGGCCTGCAGAAATTTCCTTTACAAACACCTTATAAAAGAACTTCCATCCATTATTGAAAACAAAGCATTTATTGATGCAAAAAGCCGATTTCAGGAGGTGGCCCAAGAAAAACTCAAAATTACCCCAACTTACAGAATTTTAAAAGAGTGGGGGCCAGATCATAACAAACATTTTATTGCCGGAGTATATTTGGATGATAAATTAATTGCAAAAGGAGAGGGTTCTTCAAAACAGGAGGCCGAAGAAGAGGCAGCAAAAAAAGCCCTTAAAAAGAAGGGGTGGGAGTAGGGAATAAAATTTTAGGCATTAGACATTAATTAGGCATTAGGTCAATTAGTCATTAACGATTAGTGATTAATAAATTGAGTTTATGCTTACTATTAGATTTTTAAGACAAGGAAAAAAACATCAACCATTTTTTAAAATTGTTGTGGTTGATAAAAAAAGATCTTCAAAAAGTGGAAAGTTTGTAGAGGAGGTTGGTTTTTACAACCCTTTGACAAAGGAGAGGAGATTAAAAAAAGAAAGAATTTTATATTGGTTGTCTCAAGGAGTTACAACTTCAGATTCAGTGCATAATTTACTTGTGAAGGAGGGGATTATTAAAGGGAAAAAGATTCCGGTTCATTCAAAGAAAAAAGAAAAAGAAGAGAGTGGGGAAAAGGAAGAGATAAAGGCAGAGGAACAGCCAAAAACAAAGAAAGAATCCACAGAGAAAACTTGACAAATATAATATTTGGGTGTAGAATAAAAGTATATCTTCTGAAACTAAAGGTCGAAAATAAACCTTGAAAAATTAATTGGATTGATTATAAAGCGAAACCATGGCTGAAAAGAAACCCGATCAGGAGTTTCTTGAGTTCGTTGTCAAATCCTTGGTTGATCGTCCAGAGGATGTAAAGATTGAGAGAGTTGTCGATGAAATGGGGGTCTTGCTTACCTTAAAAGTAAACAAAGATGATATGGGTCAGTTGATTGGTAAGCAGGGCTCAACCATCAGGGCAATCAGAACTCTGCTCCGAATTATCGGACTTAAAAATCATGCCCGAGTGAATCTCAAAATTGAGGAGCCAGTTGGAGCAGGGACAGCCTCAACATCTGAGGCAGAGGAACTCAAGATATAAAATAAAAAACAATTAAAAAAGAGGGGGCTACAAATTTTTGTGGCCCTCTCTTTTTTGGTAAAATAAAAAATATGATAAAATTTGATATTCTTACTTTATTTCCCGAAGCATTTTCTGGATATTTCTCACAAAGTATTCTTAAAAAGGCTCAGGAAAAAAAACTGGTAAAAATTAATATTTACAACTTAAGAAATTTTGCAACCGACAAACACAAAACTGTAGATGGTTATCCCTATGGTGGAGGAGCGGGAATGGTTTTAAAAATTGAGCCAATTTTTAGAGGCCTTGTTTATATCTTGAAAAAAACAAAAAAAATACCTCAAAACAAAAAAAAGATAATTTTACTTTCAGCAAAAGGGAAAATTTTTAACCAAAATATTGCCAAAAAATTAAGCAAATTAGAGCAAATTATTTTGATTTGTGGACATTATGAGGGAGTAGATGAGAGAGTTAAAAAATTTATTGATTTAGAACTATCAATTGGGAAATATGTTTTAACAGGAGGGGAGTTGCCAGCAATGGTAATAGTTGATGCAGTATCTCGTCTAATTCCAGGGGTGATAAAAAAAGAATCTTTAAAAGAAGAGTCTTTTTCAAAAAGTTTGGATTATTTGGAATATCCTCAATATACAAGGCCTGAGATTTTTGATCCAAAAAAAATTGTGAGAGACACAAAAAACTTGCCCAAAAAATTTCAAAAGTTAAAGCCACTTTTTGTTCCAAAAATTTTGCTCTCAGGCCATCATCAAAAAATTAAAGAATGGAGAGAGAAACATTCAAAGAAGAGTTGAAAGGAATTAAACTTTTTGCTACAATATCATTAACAATTTATCGTTTATAGTTTAAAGTTTATAGTTAGAAGGGGCAGGTGGCGGAGTGGTTAAACGCACCAGGCTGTAAACCTGGTGGCCGACAAGGCCTTCGGGGGTTCGAATCCCTCCCTGCCCACAAAAGAGTAATAAGTAATTAGTTGATGAGTTGATGAGAAAAATTTTGATAATTTGCCGACGTAGCTCAGATGGTAGAGCATCCCCATGGTAAGGGGAAGGTCCGCGGTTCGATCCCGCGCGTCGGCTCAAACTAATTAATGATTAATAATCAATTTTATGGCTGCAAAAAAGAGAAAACCTTATGTGAAGTTAAAATGTTCAGAGTGTGGTCAGATAAATTATTACACTCACAAATCTCAGAGAGCAAGAACATTGGGTAAAAAGCTCGCTCTTAAAAAATTTTGCAAAAAATGCAGGACGCACACAAAGCATGTTGAGGCGAAGAAGTAAGGGTTGACTGATTGACTAAATGACTAATTAACTAATCTGTCATTTAGCCAATTAGTCAATTAGTCAAAACATAGGGGCGTAGCTCTAATCGGCAAGAGCGCGGGACTCCAAATCCCGAGGTTGTGGGTTCAAGTCCCACCGCCCCTGCCCGTCTGCATCGCTTCGCGAAGCATTGCGAGCAGGCAAATCTCAAAACCCAAAACCCATAAATTAAGACTTAAATAAGATGACAAATGAAACATTGGTTGAGGAATTAATAAAAACAGGGTATCTTAAGAGTCAAAGGATAATTGAGGCGTTTTTGAAGATAAAAAGGGAGGATTTTGTGCCAGAGGATTTAAAAAATCTTGCCTATGTAAATGAAGCCCTGCCAATTGGTTATGGACAGACAATTTCTCAACCCCTGGTTGTTGCCTTTATGTTGGAAAAATTAGAACCAAAAGAAGGAGAGAAAATTTTGGATATTGGCTCTGGTTCTGGTTGGACAACAACTCTTTTGGCTTACATAGTAAGCCAAAAGAGAAACCCAAACCTCAAAATCCTAAATTCTAAACAATACCAAAATTCAAATGACCAAAATTCAAAACAAAGAGATTCAAGAGAAAAAGTTATAGCTCTTGAGATTGTGCCAGAATTAGTTGAGTTTGGAAGAAAAAATGTAGCAAAATATAATTTTATAGAAAAAGGGGTTGTTGAGTTTCTATGTGCCGATGGAACAAAAGGCTATCCAAAAGAGGCCCCATACGATAAAATTCTGTGTTCTGCCTCTGCTCAAAAATTGCCAGATCCATGGAAGGAACAACTAAAAGTTGGAGGGAGAATTGTGACTCCAATTGAAGCATCAATTTGGGCTTTTGAGAAAATAAGTGAAAAAAATTTTTCAGAAGAAGAATATCCCGGTTTTGTATTTGTTCCATTAATTGAAAAAGAAAAATGAAAAGAAAAATAGTAATAATTTTGTTATTTATTTTTCTGTTTTTTTGTGTTTTTGGAAGTTTTTTTTATTTTGCATCGCCTGCCTCAGAGAATATAGAAGAGCAATTATTTGAAGTGAAAAAGGGGGAGGGGGTTTTGGAAATTGCTACAAATTTAGAAGAAAAAGGATTGATTAAAAATAAATATTTTTTCTTGGCGCTCGTTTTTTTAAAAGGAAAAGAAAAAAATTTAAAAGCAGAAAGATATATTCTTTCACCTTCAATGAGCCCCTTTGAAATTTTGGATATTTTAGTTGAGGGAAGGGTGCCAGTTGAAAAAATTACCATTATTGAAGGTTGGAATTTAAAAGAAATTGCTAATTATTTGGAGGAGAAAAACCTTTGCCAAAAAGAAGAATTTTTTTTGGTTGTAAATAAAGATTTTTCTCAGGAATTTGAGTTTTTGAAGGATAAACCAAAAAATTTAAACTTGGAGGGATATCTTTTTCCTGATACATATTTGGTTAAAAGAACAGCAACCTGTGAGGAAATTATAAGAACTTTTCTTAAAAATTTTGACAAAAAACTAACCCCAAAATTAAAAGAGGAAATCAAAAGACAAAACAAAACTATTTTTGAGATTGTGACAATGGCATCACTACTTGAAAAAGAAGTAAAAACAAAAGAAGAAAAAGAATTGGTTGCTGGAATTTTATGGAAAAGATTAAAAGTTGGAATGCCACTTCAGGTTGACGCAACAATTACCTATATCACTGGTAAAAAAACAATAAAAATTACCTATGATGAGTTAAAAATAGATTCTCCATATAACACTTATAAGTATCTTGGTCTGCCCTTGGGTCCAATTTCCAATCCGGGAATGGAAAGTATTTTATCTGCAATTTATCCAAAAGATTCTGATTATTGGTATTATCTTACAACAAAAGATGGCAAAGCAATTTTTAGCAAAACCCTAAAAGAGCATCGACTTGCCAAAGCAAAATACCTAAAATAACCAGTACGAGGCCGGTCCTTGTGCTGAGTCTGAGTTTAACGTGTCAAGCAAT
>JAJOKZ010000025.1 GCA_021129555.1 Minisyncoccota bacterium | reverse complement strand
AGCAGGGGCTCCTGGGCCGAGCCAGACCCTCCGGGCAGGGAATTGCTCGGGGGGAAGCGGGCCTCTCTCCCGGATATTCCCACGGTGGTGCCGCCTTCACCACCGCTTCCCAGGAACCCCTTTCTGCTCCTCGGGCGGACCAAGATCCAAAAAGGAGGAAGCGAAAAGGAAGAGGACATTTTCAATATATCAAATTATCAGGTTTATGTCAAGTTTTTTAAAACATACCAAACAATTTTACAATTTTTTCAAATATACGGTCTGAGTTGGGTAGGCAAATTCGATTCCTTGTTTTTGGAACTCTTCGCGGATTTTGAAAAGAATTTTTTGTTGGATATCCAAAAATGTTTTGTAATCTGAGGTTTCTACATAAAAAGAGATTTCAAAATTCAAAGAAAAATCTCCGTACTCAACAAAATGAACGCGATCAAAACGAGTCATTTCTTTCTCCTCAATAATTTTTTGAATAATTTCAGGAATCTTTTCTAATTTCTCCTGGGGTGTCTCATAAATCACCCCGATTTTAAACAAAGCCCTTCTCTCCTTCACCCTCCCAAAATTTTGAATTTCTGCATTAGTTAGTGCTCTGTTTGAAATAACAACCTCTTCTCCATGAACTGATCTTAATCTTGTAGTTTTTATCCCTATTTTTTCAACTGCGCCTTTGTGCTGGCCAACAATAATATAATCCCCTACCCTAAATGGCTTATCAAAATAAATGGCAAAAGAGGAAAATAAATCTTCCAAGATATTTTGCAGAGCAAAGGCAACTGCAATACCTCCAATTCCAAGACCGGCAACAAGAGAGGTAATATTTACTCCAAGATTTGACAAAATAAACAAAAGACCAATACCCCACAAAACCCCTTTCAAAATTTTTCCCAAAAGCTGGAAGGCAGATTCTGTTGTCTTGTCTTCTTTTGCTTTCTTTTTGATGATATAGTCAATAACACTTTGAAATGCCAAGATTGCAAGGTATATTACCCAGGCAATCAAAATCGAGGTTAAAATTTTATCAAGCCAAGCAACGATTTCTAAAACTTTCAGGCCAAAATAAACCGCCAAGAAGAAATAAAATGGGGGGCGAACTTTCTTTAGAATTTCTATGAACAAATCGTCTATATCTGTTTTTGTTCTCTCAGCCAATCTTTTGAAATGCCTCAACACCAAAAACTGAAAAATTTTTGAGGCCACCAAAACTCCCAAAACAACCACCAAAGCATAGAGATATCTTGCAAGGGAAATATTTTGGAAATACTCAATAAACTGCATATTTGCTAAACCTTTTTCTTCTTCTTAATAAAATGACTGTACCATTCTTTATACTCTTCTGGTGTAATTAAATGAATCTCAAAAGGATTCCAAAATCCGATTTTGTTTTTAAGTTGGGCGATAAGCTTACTTCTTTGAAAAGATTTTTGAGGGGTGTTTGGAGAAATTATCAAAATATCAATGTCGCTTTCTGGTCCAAAGTCTGAAGTCAAAAAAGATCCAAAAAGATAAACCTCTACCTCTCCAAGTTTTTCCTGAAAAAATTTTTTTATAATTTGCAAATATTGATCAAAATTTTTAATGTAATTTTGGCGCTCTATAGCCCTTTTTTTAAGAAGCTCAAAATATCTCATTGTAAATTCAGTAATTCTTTTAATTCTTCTGCAAAGTTCAACATTCTCTCTGTTTGATTTCTAAAAAATTGTAACATCTCTTTCTCAAAAAGAAAAGTGCCCGCCGGTAGGAGGTGAGGATAAAGCCCGGAGCAGAAAAGGGTATAAACCGGCGGGCACAGACTGATGCCTGCGGGGAGAAGGGACAGCAGATGAACGGGCTACGGGCTGGATGGGCAGTTCTCCCCGCAGGCATTTTCCTATCTCCAAAAGATCCATTATAATTTTTAATCTAATAATCTAAATTGTCAAGGTTGACAGCATTTTTTTTCTTGATAATATAAAAAAACCGACCTAAATTGTCGGATTTGAATATGAAAATATCAACAAAGGCACAATATGGATTGAGGGCGTTAATAGTAATTGCAAAAGCAAAAAAGAAGTTTATCTCTTTGAAAGAAATTTCAGAAAAAGAAAATATTCCCTTTGATTATCTGGAAAAAATTGTTTCAAAGTTGCAAAAAGAAGGGTTGGTAAAAACAAAAAAAGGAAGATGCGGTGGATATTCTCTTACCTGTTCTCCGAGGAAAATAAAAATTAAAGAGATAATTGAGGCGCTTGAGGGAGATTTGGTAACGGTTAGATGTCTAAGAGGAAAATTTGCTTGTCCTCAAGAGAAAAAATGCCTTGCAAAAAATTTCTGGCAAGAATTTAAAAACTCAATTGAAAAAACTCTAAACAAAATAACTTTAGCGGATCTTTTAACTAAATAATCTCCACCCCCTCCTAAATCCTCCCCCTCAAGGAGGGAGAGGGAAATAAAAAAAAGGAGGAGGATAGCAGGCCTATGCCCAAACAAATTTACCTAGATTATGCAGCAACAACGCCAATAGATGAGGAAGTTTTAGAAGCAATGATGCCCTATTTAAAAAAGGATTTTGGAAACCCTTCCTCTTTGCATCATTTTGGCCAAATTACCCGAGTTGCGATTGACCAAACAAGAAAGAAAGCGGCAAGGTTTTTAAATTGTTCGGAAAGCGAAATTGTCTTTTGCGGCTCTGCAACCGAAGCAAACAGCTTAGCAATTTTTGGAGTGGTTAAAGCTTTACAAAAAAAAATTAAAAAACCTTTCCATATTATTACCACAAAAATTGAACATCATGCGGTACTGCATCCCTTTGAGGAATTAGAAAAGCAAGGAGTTGAGGTAAGTTTTGTTGCCCCAAATAAAATTGGTATTGTGGAAACAAAAGAGATAAAAAAAGCAATTAAAGATAATACTGTGTTTATTTCGGTTATGTATGCCAACAACGAAATCGGAACAGTTCAGCCAATTGAAGAAATCGGAAAATTAATTTCTCAAATAAACAAAAACCGGAAACAAAAAATTTATTTTCATACTGATGCAGTGCAGGCAGTAAATTATCTTGACTGCGATGTTCAGAAATTAAAAGTGGATCTTTTAACTCTATCTGCTCACAAAATTTATGGTCCAAAAGGCGTGGGTGCGCTTTTTATCAAAAAAGGGACACCAATTGAACCAATAATTTATGGGGGAGGTCATGAGTTTGGCCTGCGCTCTGGCACAGAAAATGTAGCAGGAATTGTGGGGTTGGGAAAAGCAATTGAGTTGGTAGAGAAACACAAAGGCGATACTGAGAGAATTAAAAATTTGCGTGATAAAATCATTGAGGAGGTTTTAAAAATCCCCAACGCAAAACTAAACGGCTCAAGAGAAAATCGCCTTCCAAATAATGTAAATGTAAGTATTTCTGGAGTTGAAGGAGAGAGTTTGGTAATTGCCCTGGATCAGGAAGGAATTGCTGTTTCAACTGGTTCTGCTTGTTCTTCTCATGAACTAAAACCCTCCCATGTTCTTTTAGCAATTGGACTTTCTCCAAAATCCACCCATGGTTCTTTAAGAATTACCCTTGGAAGGTTTACCACAGAAGATGAAATAGATTATTTCCTAAAGGTTTTGCCAAAAGTTGTTAAAAGGTTGAGAGAGATTTCTCCTTTTTAAAGAAGCAATGGGATCGACCTGAGCGAAGCGAAGGTAGGCGCAGCACTGCGAAAAGCCATTAGCCGAGCATCTATGAACAAAAAACAATTTACTCTTTATTCAAAAAAGGTTTTAGAACACTTCCAAAACCCAAGAAATTACGGAAAAATGAAAAACCCCGACGGAGTTGGAAAAGTCGGGAATATTGTTTGTGGCGATGTAATGTATCTTTATGTGAAAATCGGCAAGAAAAAAAATGGAAAAGAATATATAAAAGACATAAAATTTCAGACCTATGGATGTTTGGCAGCAATTGCTTCCTCCAGCATTTTAACTGAAATGGTAAAAGAAAAAACAATTGAGGAAGCAATAAAAATTAATAGAAGCCAAATTGTTAAAAGGTTAGGAGGTTTACCTCCGATCAAAATGCATTGTTCGATTTTAGCAACCGATGCCTTGTTTGAAGCAATATATGATTATCTTTCAAAAAACAAAAAACCAATTCCTAAATTTTTAAAAGAAAGACACAAGCAAATTGAAAAAGAGAAAAAAGAAATTGAAAAAAGATATAAAGAATGGATAAAACTTGAGGAAAAACTCTCAAAAAATGAAAAAGAAAAATAAAAAAGTAGTTGTTGCTATGTCTGGAGGAATAGATTCTTCAGTGGCGGCGGCCTTATTAAAAAAGGCAGGTTTTGATGTAATTGGAGTTTTTATGCTTTTTTGGTCAGAAGATACAAAAAATGCAAAATGGAATAGATGCTGTTCTCCGGGTGCACAGGCAAGAGCAAGGGAGGTAGCAAAAATACTGGATATTCCTTTTTATGTCTTGGATTTTAGAAAAGAATTCAAAAAACAAATCGTTGATTATTTTTTAAAAGAGATCAAAAAAGGAAGAACTTCCAATCCTTGCGTTGAGTGTAATAGATTTATAAAGTTTGAGGTGCTTTTCAAAAAGACAAAAGAGTTGGGGGGTGATTTTTTGGCAACAGGACACTACGTGCGCAAGCGCGAATGCAAAATTCAAAATGCAAAATGCAAAATTTATAAACTTTTAAAAGCAAAAGATAAAGAAAAGGATCAGTCATATTTTTTGTGGAGGCTAACTCAGAATCAGTTAAAACATCTTATTTTTCCTTTGGGCAATTTAACAAAAAACGAGGTTAAAAATTTAGCAAAAAAATTTAAATTGCCGGTTTTGGGAATTCCTGAATCTCAAGAAATTTGCTTTGTTGGAACCTCACTTGAAGAATTTTTAAAGAAATATCTCAAACCAAAATCGGGAAAAATTGTAGATACAAAAGGAAATGTCCTAGGAGAGCACAAGGGATTGATTTTTTATACAATTGGCCAAAGAAAAGGAATTGGCTTATCTGGGGGACCTTATTATGTTTTGAAAAAAGATACAAAAAATAATCTTTTAATTGTCACAAAAAACGAAAGGGATTTATATCAAAAAGAATTGATTGCAAAAGAGGTAAACTGGATCTCTGGAATTCCTCCCAAACTCCCAATAAGAGTTAAAGCAAAAATTAGGTATTTACATACTCCTGCCCCCGCTACCCTGCACATGACCTCTAATGTAACGAGAACAGTTCTCGTTATATTTGATAAACCTCAAAGAGCTATTACTCCAGGTCAATCTGTGGTATTTTATAAGAGAAATGAGGTTTTGGGAGGAGGAATTATTGAAACAACTATAAACGATAAACTTTAAACCCTAAATTGTTTATTGTTTTCAGCTTAAAGTTTATGGTTGATGTCGTTGTTTGTCATTATCACGAAATAGGGTTGAAAGGGAAAAATAGAGATTTTTTTGAGAGAAAATTAGTTGAAAATATAAAAAAAGCTGTTGCGCCTGAATTTTTTGAATGGGTAAAAAAATTTCCGGGAAGAATTGTTATTTCTTTAACTGAAAAAGGAAGTAAAAATTTACCAAAGATAAAAAAATCTCTCAATTATGTATTTGGAATTTCTTATTTTGCCTTTGCTCTCTCCTGTTCTCCTCAGGTTTCTGAAATAAAAAAATCCGCACTCGGGTTTATAAAAATAAAAAAAGGCAAAACTTTTAAAATTGAGACAAAAAGATCAAACAAAAAATTCCCCTACTCCTCCCAAAAGATAAATGAAATTGTTGGCGAATATGTTTTAAAACATCTAAAAGGAAAAAAGGTAAAATTAGAAAATCCAAAAATTACCTGTTTTATAGAAATTCTTCCAAAAATTGCCTTTCTTTATACAGAAAAAATAAAAGGATTGGGGGGTTTACCTGTAACAACTGCTGGAAAGGTTGTTTCTTTGCTCTCGGGTGGAATTGATTCGCCTGTTGCAAGTTTTTTGCTTCAAAAAAGAGGAGCAAAAGTAGTTTTTGTTCATTTTCATGCTTATCCCTATACCAACAAAGCCTCAATTGAAAAAGCAAAAGAAATTGTAGAGATTTTAAATAAATATCAGTTTGGATCAAAACTTTATCTTGTTCCTTTTGCAGAAATTCAAAAAGAAATTTTGTTAAAAACCCAAGCAAAATTTCGTGTGATTTTATACAGGCGGGCAATGTTTAAAATTGCCCAATTTATTGCAAAAAAAGAAAACGCAAAAGGTTTGGTTTCAGGCGAAAGTTTAGGACAGGTTGCCTCCCAAACTCTGGAAAATATTTTGGCAATTGATGAAGCAGTTTCTTTGCCAGTTTTTCGTCCTCTGGTTGGAATGAACAAAGAGGAAATTATAAATCTTGCCAAAGAAATTGGCACCTATGATATCTCAATTCTCCCACACGAGGATTGTTGCGCAAGATTTATCCCAAAACATCCAGAAACCAAGGCAGATTTAAAAAAAATAAAGCAAGAAGAAAAAAAATTCAATCTTAGAAATTTAATTCAAAAAACCCAAAAAAGAGTTGAAATTGTTGTGTTTAAATAAAATCCACCTCCAACCTTCTTAATCCTGCCTCCTTTGCCCATTTTACTGCCTGCCAATATTCTTCTTTTGTAATTCTTCTTGAAAGTTCTGGAAATTGATTTGCCCTATATGCTGGCCAATACTGAGCCATAATGTGAAGATAAGCATCCTTTGAAATTTCGTTTGCAATAAATTCAAAAATCTTTTTTGGCCCTGCTAAATTATTTGGCAAAACAAGATGCCTTATCAGAAGTCCTCTTTTTGCAATGCCATTTTCAATAATTAAATCTCCAACCTGTCTTTGCATCTCCTTTATTGCTCTCTTTGCCACCTCAAAATAATTCGGGGCATCTGAATACCTTTTTGCGATCTCTGAATCTGAATATTTAAAATCAGGCATATAGATATTAACAATTCCCTCTAGAAGTTTTAAAACCTCAACTGAGTCATAGGCATTTGTATTATAAACAATTGGAATTTTTAAACCCTTATCTTTTGCCAAAAATATTGCTTTAACAATTGCTGGAACCTGCGGAGTTGGAGTGACTAAATTAATGTTGTGGCATCCAATTTTTTGAAGATAAATCATCATCTCTGCCAATCTTTCAAAACTTATCTCTTCCCCTATTTTTAGTTGAGAAATTTCATAATTCTGACAATAAACACATCTTAAATTACAAGAAGTAAAAAAGATAGTTCCTGATCCTCCCTCCCCTACCAAAATTTTTTCCTCTCCAAAATGAGGATTAAAACTTGAAACAGTGGGCAAAACTTTTAAACCACAATACCCAACCTCCCCTTTTTGCCTATTTATGTGACACTTCCTTGGACAGATCTCGCAATTTTTCAAAATCTCAAAAAGAGAATCAATTCTTTTTTGAAACTCTTTTTTTGACAAATGTAAATAAGTGGGATATAACATAAAAAGGCATTACCTTTTATTAATTAAGCATAACAATAAATTTATATGGCCCAAAATATTAAAGTAGAACAACTCACAAAAGAAATAAAAGGCCCAAGAAAGGACATAAAACATCTTCTTGGTTTTTTATATGAAATTTTAGGCAAAGATGAAGAAGGTGTCTATCGTCCAGAATTTGTGAAAGAAATTTTAAAAGCCGCCAAAGAGAAACCTCAATATAAATTCACCTCCCCTAAAGAATTTTTGAAACTTCTAAATGAAGAAAAATAACTATCGATTGATATTTCATAAAAATTTTCTTCGCTCTGTTTCAAAACTTCCCCGGTTACAACCTCAAAAAACTTGCAGAATTACTTTCTCTTTTAAAAGAAAATCCTTCTCATCCCCTCCTCCACACAAAACCGTTAAAAGGAGTGCTAAAAGGATATTTTTCTTTTAGAATTTCTCGCGAATGGAGAGTAATTTTTTGCTTTAGAAACAAAAACACAATCCAACTTTTAAGAGTAAAACACAGAAAAGATATTTATAAAAAATAATCTTAAAAAATGCCAAAACAAAAACCAAAAAAATATACCAAAAACTCCACTCTGGCAGAGGTATTGGAGGACCCAAAAAACCAAAAAATTCTTGAAAAATTCAATGTGCCCTGCCTTGCCTGCCCTTTTGCCTCTCTTGAAATGAAAACTTTAACTTTGGAACAGATAACAAAACTCTATCAGATTGATTTGGAAAAATTATTGGAGGAGTTAAATAAAAAATAAGGATGACCGGTAAGGTCACCCTTTCTCCTCTTGGAGCTTTTCGAGATGCTCAGAGAGCACCTCAAAAAGTTGGTCCACCACCGGGCCCAGTTTTTTATCCAGCTCCTCAAAGCGGAGCTTCCACAGGGCCCGGTTTAAAATCTGCCTTACCCGAGGTCCCGAAACTCCTAACCTCTGACCGATCTGGTCAAA
>JAJOKZ010000002.1 GCA_021129555.1 Minisyncoccota bacterium | reverse complement strand
TTTAACTGCTCAACCAGAACCTATTTCGGTGTCATAGTTAAATTGCTTGACACGCTTAGAGAGCGGTTAGAAATACGGCTACAATTCCTGAAAGAAAAATTCCATCAAAGACTCCTGCTCCACCAATTGAAATGAGGCCCGGATATCTTCTAATTTTTGGTAAATTTAAAATATCTGCGCCAATCAAGGTTCCAAGGGTGCCGGCAATATAGGCACAGGGAGCAGGATTTTGAGGAGAAAAAATTAAAGCAAATAGGGCAGAAAAAATTGGAGGAATGAGTGCTGGCAAAATTATGCCTCGTCCGGGAATTACTTTTGAGAAAGTTTTTGAGATAATGATCATAAAAATTAAGGCAAAAAGAATGGGAAAAATATCTTGAATTTTTGTGAAAAGATACAAAGAAACTCCCAAAGGAACAACTGCTCCTCCCAAATTTATAGCCACTCCTTCTATTTCTTCTATTGGAAACTCAAAAAAGCCAAAAAAGGTTTTTCTTTTAATCCTTCTTTTATATTTTGTTAGGGGGATATTTATACCTGAGCCAAAAAGAGTTAATAAAAGTAAAATAAATGCTACCTCTCCAGTTAGGCCAAGTTTTTGAAAACTAAAACTGACAAGATTCAAAAACCAAAACAAAAACAAAAAAGGCAAAAACAAAAGAAACAAAACAAAAATTATTAAACTAACTGGAAGAAGATAAAACATTTTACTACTTTTGAGTTTTGAGTTTTGAGATTTGCCTGCCCGCAATGCTACGCATAGCGTTGCGGGCGGGAGTTTTTATTACCCGTATTTTGGCCAGCAGCACTTTTTATATTTTTTACCAGATCCACAAGGGCAGGGATCATTTCTTCCAACTTTTTTTGCCCCCTCTACCCTTTGGACAAAAACCTTCTCTTTTCTGGGTTTTAGACCCTCTCCTTCTTTTTTTGAAAGTCCCAAAATACTCTGCAAAATTGCTCTATCAATCATTGTGAGTAAATTTTTAAAAATTTTGTATCCCTCATTTTTATACTCAACCAAAGGATCAATTTGTCCGTAGGCCTTTAAGCGAACTTTGTCTTTTAAATACTCCATCTCCTCTAAGTGATTTACCCAAAAATTATCCATAATTCTTAAAGACAAAAATCTAACAATCTCCCAGAAGTTATCTTTTTCAAATTCTTTTTCCTTTTTTTCAATCTTCTCAAAAGAGAGTCTTTCTTTTCTGCAAATCTCTTTTATTTTTTCTTTTAACTGGTCTTTTTCTGCCTCCAAAATTTCTCTTCTCTTTCTATAAAATGTCTGGCGATGGATATTCATCACTGTGTCATATTCCAAAAGATGTTTTCTTAAATCAAAATTAAAACCCTCAATTCTTTTTTGGGCTGATTCAATCAAATGACTTACAAGTTTTGACTTAATTGGCTGACCTTCAGGAATTTTTAACTTCTCCATCAAATTTTTAGCCCTCTCCCCTCCAAAAACCCTTAAAAGTTCATCTTCTAAACACAAAAAGAATTGGCTCACTCCCGAATCTCCCTGTCTCCCTGCTCTTCCTCTCAACTGATCATCAATTCTTCTTGCCTCATGTCTTTCTGTTCCCAAAACAAACAAACCTCCAAGCTCTTTTACTTTTTTTGCTTCTTTTGGATCAGGTGGATTTCCTCCCAAAATTATATCCACTCCCCTCCCTGCCATATTTGTTGCCACAGTTACTGCCTTCAATCTCCCTGCCTGGGCAATAATCTCTCCTTCTTTTTGATGATTCTTGGCATTTAAAATTTGATGGGGAATACCTTCCCTTTCTAAAAGTTTTCCCAAATATTCATTTTTCTCAATTGAGCGAGTCCCAACAAGAATTGGCTGGCCTCTCTTGTAACATTCCTTTATTTTCCCAACAACCGCCCTTAATTTTTCTTTTTCGGTTTTAAAAACTACATCAGGCAAATCCTTGCGAATCATTGGTTTATTTGTTGGAACAACTATTACTTCTAAACCATAAACTTTTCTAAATTCCTCCTCAGATGTCTTTGCAGTTCCTGTCATTCCGGCAAGTTTTTTATACATCAAAAAATAATTCTGAAAAGAAATTGATGCCAAGGTAATTGATTCAGGCCTAATCTCAAGTCCCTCTTTTGCCTCAATTGCCTGATGCAATCCACCAGACCACCTTCTTCCTGGCATTAACCTTCCGGTAAATTCATCAACAATTATTACCTCTCCATTTTTGACAACATAATCTCTGTCTCTTTTAAATAAAACCTCAGCCCTTAGAGCCTGTTCTAAATGATGAAGGTATCTTATTCCTTTTTCCTGATAAATATTCTCAACTCCCAAAATTTTCTCTATTTTCTCAATTCCTGCCTCGGTTAAAGTGACTGCTTTTTCTTTTTCATGAACTTCGTAGTCAATTTCGGGTTTAAGCAAAGGAACAATCTTGGCAAATTCTTTATACATTTTTGAGCCCTCAACATCAGGGGCAGAGATAATTAAAGGAGTTCTTGCCTCATCAATTAAAATAAAATCTACCTCATCAATGATTGCAAAATTCAGCCCTCTTTGAACCCGCTGATCTTTATGATAGGCCATATTGTCTCTTAGATAATCAAAGCCAAACTCATGATTTGTACCATAGGTGATATCTGCCAGATATGCCTCTTTTCTTGAAACAGGCCTTAGATAACTCTCAACTACTTTGAACCCTCCCATTGTATCCCTTATTTGATCTCTTTTTTCCTCTTCCTCTTTTTTGTATTCTGGGTCATACAAAAAAAACTGCTCATGAATAATACAGCCAACAGACAAACCCAATAAATGATAAATCTGTCCCATCCAGACGGTGTCTCTTTTTGCAAGATAATCATTTACAGTTACAATATGGACTCCCTTTCCTTCAAGTGCGTTTAGGTATGCAGGCAAAGTGGCTGCCAATGTTTTTCCCTCACCTGTGAGCATCTGGGCAATTTTCCCTTCATGTAAAACCATCCCCCCAATTAACTGAACATCATAATGTCTTTGCTTAAGTGTCCTTTTTGAGGCCTCCCTTACCAGAGCAAATGCCTCGCACAAAACATTATCTAAACTTTCTCCTTTTTTGATTCTCTCTTTAAACTCCTGTGTCTTTTCTTTTATCTCTTTGTCTTTTAATTTCTCAAAAACAGGCTCAAGACGATTTATTTCTTCTACTTTTTTCTGAGCCCTTTTTAAATATTTCTGATTTTCATCCCCAAAAATCTTTTGAAGAATTGCCATATTTATCTTTTCATAATACACCCCTCCCTTCTTTTGTAAAGAGAAAATTAGCGGAGGTCGAACCTCCGCTAATTTTCTCTTTTAAAATTTTTTACTTTCTTCTAAAACTCTTCTTGAAAATTTTTGAAAGTTTATCTTTTCTTATTAAAACTCTATGAAGCCGAGTTAATTCCTTCATTTTTCTTGCCCATTTCCTTGCCCTATCTATTCTCTTTCCTTTATATCTCTTTACCTCTCTTTGCAATTCATCTTTTACCTGATTGATTGCATCTCTTAAATCCTCGCTTACTGCCTCGGCCCTGATTACTTGTTTTGGTAAATAAAGCTGGGCCTGGGCTCTAAATACCTCTCCTTTTAAATGATGGCGGGTAGTTTTTCCAATTTCTACTTTTACCTCTAAATTTGGTTTTTCTTTGAAATATTCTCTTGACCCAAAATCAACCAAAAATTTTTCAATCCCGCCTATTTTTTTCTCAACCCAAACTTTCAGGGCTTCATCTAATTTGATATTGATAGCCTTGATGCTTATTCTCATCTATTGGAACTTCTTTTATCTTTTCTTTTTCTTTCTTGAAGTTTTCTTTTTCTTTTTGCTAGTCTTTTTCTTTTTTCCACTATCTTTTTTCTTTTTTACCATAATTTTTTTAATTGGTTTTTTATTCGGCCTCCCTTATTTTATTTTCTAAAAAACAAAAAAGTGTGTCAATGGGGAAAAATAATAATCTCTTCCTCAAGTTCAATTCCAAAAATTTTTTTAACTTTTTCTTTAATATAATTGATTAATTTTTTTACATCTTCTGCTTTTGCATTTTTTAAATTAACAATGAAATTTGCGTGTTTTTTTGAGATCATCGCATCACCAATTCTTTTTCCTTTTAGCCCTGCTTTGTCAATTAAGAATCCTGCAGGTATCTCCCCTTTTTTTGCAAATTCTTCCAACTCCGGAAATTTTTCAAATAATTTTTTAGTTTTGCCATGCCTGCCGGCAGGCAGGACATTTGACATTTGACATTTAACATTTTTAAATATGCATCCCCCAGATGGATAATTCAATGGCTGAATTTCTTTTCTTATTTTTAAAATCCTTTCCATTTCCTGTTTAATTTTTTCTTTGTTTCCTTTTTTAAGTTTTAGAGCAACGGAAAGAATAACTAAATTTTTCTTCCTTTTAAAAATGCTGTTTTTATATCCAAATTTGCATTCTTTTTTTGAGAATTTCTTAATCTTGAAATTTTTTAAATCTAAAACCTCAACCCATTCAACCAAATTACCAATTGCTTCTCCAAGGGCAGATGCATTACCATAAACCGCCCCACCAATTGTTCCCGGAATCCCAATTGCCCATTCAAAACCCGATAGGTTATTTTTCTCTGCTTTTTGTACTAATAAAGATAAAGGTGTTCCTGCTTCAGCCAAAATATTGCAATTTTGAATTTTGAGTTTTGAATTTTGAGTTTTTATAACCATTCCCTCAAAATTTTTATCAGAGAACAAAACATTGCTCCCCCCTCCCAAAATAAAAAAAGGCAAGTTAATTTTTTTTGCCGTTTTTGTTGCCCTGATGATATCCTCTTTTTTTTTGCCACAAAAAAAATATCTTGTCCTCCCCCCAATTCTGAAAGTGGTATGTTCTTTAAGAGAAATATTTTCTTTTATCTCGGGCAATAATTTTTTAATTTTTAATTTTGAATTTTGCATTCTAATTGGTTCTGAGTTCTTGGCTCTTATTTGGTTCTTGATTCCTGGATCTTGGTTCTTTTTTTAATGGACCTGGGCAGTTGACCCCGATCTAGGTCTTTGGTGGGTACTTACACCCAGGCCCAAATGTATTGTAACAAAGTTTATTAAAAAGCAAAAGACCTCCAATATTGGAGGTCTTTTGCCGACCATAGATCGGGTTTTTGCACCCACCAATTTGAATTTTATCAAAAGTAAAAATCTTTGTCAAGAAAAAACGGGGCCTTCATGGCCCCGCCCGTGCCCGCTGAGTAGATACTGCCACAATTACCTTGCCAGTACAAGGAGAAAACCTCCAATTTTTAAATGGGTTGCCTTGAATTCTCAAAACCCCGTTGGTAAATAACCCTATTTCTTTTCTACAGTGAGGACAAACCACTAGTGAGTGACTTTTTCTTTTTATTTCCTTTTTTTAATAGTTTAAAAACCTGGCAGTCCAGGTTCTCTTTTTTAAAAGTTTAAAAGGCTCTCCCTCAAAAACAATTCTCCCTCCTCTGTCTCCACCCTCAAAACCTAACTCAATTATCCAGTCCGCCTCTTTTAAAACTTCGGGATTATGCTCAATGACAATTACGGTATTATTTTTCTCAACTAATCTTCTCAAAACAATTAAGAGTTTTTTAATATCATCAAAGTGCAGGCCAACTGTTGGTTCATCCAAAATATAAAGAGTTTTGCCAGTCTCTCTTCTTGATAGTTCATGGACCAGTTTTATTCTTTGCGACTCACCTCCAGATAAAGTGGTTGAGCTTTGCCCTAATTTCAAATATCCAAGCCCGATATCACATAAAAGTTGAAGTTTATCTTTAATTTGAGGAATATGTTTGAAAAACTGAAATGCTTCTTGAATTTCCATATCTAAAATATCAGCGATATTTTTTCCGTTATATTCAACTTTTAAAACCTCGGGAGTAAATCTTTTTCCTTTACACACCTCGCACTCAACATAGACATCCGGCAAAAAATACATTTCAACTTTTTTGAATCCCTCACCATTGCAAGCAGGACATCTTCCAAATTTGGTGTTAAAAGAAAAATATGATTGATTATAGCCTCTCAATCTTGCCTGATATGTCTTTGCAAAAAGTTGCCTGATTGGGGTAAAAACATTCGTGTAAGTGGCAGGGTTTGAGCGAGGAGTTCTTCCAATTGGGGACTGATCAACCAAAATTACCTTATTTATATTTTCAAGCCCCTCAATTGTATCATATTCACCCGGAGTGATTTTTTTGTGATGATGAATCTCTCTCAAAAGTGCTTTTGCCAAAGTTTCAATAATTAAAGTGCTCTTGCCAGAGCCAGAGACTCCAGCAATACAGACAAATTTCTCCAAAGGAATTTTCAAAGTCACATTTTTTAGATTAAATTGCCTTGCCCCTTTTGCCTCTAACCATTTTGTATCTTTTTCTATTTTTCTTTTTGAAAAATCGGTCTTAACTTTTAGTTTCTCTGATAAATATTTTGCAGTTAAGGTATTTGCTCTTAAAAGCTGTTTATAAGTTCCCTCAAAGACAATTCTTCCTCCATATCTTCCAGCGCCTGGGCCAATCTCAATTATCCAATCAGCATTTTCAATTACTTTTTTGTCATGTTCAACAACAATAACGGTATTTTTTTGCTCAACCAACTGCTTTAGTGCTTTAACCAATCTTTCAATATCTCTTTGATGCAAACCAATTGTTGGCTCATCTAAAACATAAATTATACCCGAGAGTCCTGATCCTAACTGGCAGGCAAGACGAATTCTTTGATTCTCCCCCACTGACAAACTTGAGGCTTCTCTTGCAAGATTGATATACTCAACCCCAACATCAATTAAAAAATTAAGCCGTCTTTGAATTTCCTTCAAAAGTGACTGGGCAATTTTTTGCTGAGTTGGGGTAAGTTTTTCTGGAAGGTTTTCAAAAAATTCAAGTGCCTTTGAAATTGACAAAAGGCATACCTCATAAATATTTTTCTTGTCAATCTTTATTGCTAATGCTTCTTTTCTCAATCTTGCTCCTTTGCATTTTGGACAAACAACCTCCACCATATATTTTGAAATTTCCTCGCGGATATAATCAGAATCGGTTTCATGATACAACCTCTCCATTCTTGGAATAATCCCCTCCCAATCTGTTCTACCAGAGGTATCACCATATAAAATTATCTCTTTGTGTTCTGCTTTTAGATTTTTGAAAGGAGTGTGCATTGAAAAGCCAATTTCTTCTGCCACCTCTTCAATCTGCCATTTTTGATAAGGAACACCCAAAGATCGCAAAGAAAATCTACTCAAAGAATACCAGGGCAAAATTGCACCTTCAGCCAATGATAAATTTTCATTAATTATCAGTTTTGGATCAACCTTTAAAAGCCTTCCAAGACCCTGGCAATAACTGCAGGCCCCATAAGGACTGTTAAAAGAAAATAATCTTGGCTCAATTTTTGGCAAAGAAACTCCGCATTTGATACAGGCCAAAAGTTGAGAAAAAATTTCCTCCCTTGTTTGGTTTTTTTCCTGCCAAAGAACAAGAATCCTCCCTCTTCCAATCTCCAATCCTTTTTTAACTGAATCTAAAATTCTTTCCTCTACCTCCTTTAAAAGATGCTTTATTTTTCTTTTCTTCACAGAGAGTGCCTCTTTTTCTTTTTTTGTTAATTTTTTTGATGTTAAATTTTTTTCTAAAGTCTTTTTGTAATCTTTTAAATTAATTCTGTCCACCAAAACCTCAATTGTGTGAAATTTCTTTTTGTCTAAATTTTTCTCTTTTGCCTCATCAATTGGATACAAAATTCCATCAATTCTTATTTGAGGCCAACCCTCTCTTGCAATTTCTTCAATCACTCCTTTATGTTCTCCTTTTTTTCTCTCAATCACTGCCCCAAAAATTGAAACCCAGCCGTTTTGGGCTAATTCAAATATTTTTTTTGCAATCTGGTGGGGAGTTTGGGAAGAAACCTCCCTTCCACAAATCGGACAGAAAGGTTTTCCAATATGGGCAAATAAAAGCCGTAAATAATCATAAATTTCTGTAATTGTTCCAACAGTTGATCTTGGGTTGGCAGAGATTGTTTTTTGGTTTACTGCAATTGTTGGAGATAAATGCTCAATTTTCTCTGCTTCTGGTTTTTTAAGTCCTCCAAGAAACTGACGCGCATAGGCAGACAAACTTTCAAGGTATCTTCTCTGGCCCTCTGCGTAAATTGTATCAAAAGCCAAAGATGATTTCCCAGAACCTGAAATACCACAAACAACCACCAATTTATTTTTGGGAATTTTTAAACTAATATTCTTTAAATTATGAACCCTTACCCTTCTTAATTCTATAAAATCTTTTTCCATACTTTCCCTTTTTTATTTTATTCCCCTCCCCCACCTTTATCCTCCCCCCTCAAAGAGGGGAGGTTTGGAGGGGGTTAAATCTTTCATTATACTCCCATTTGTCAAATTTTTAAACCCCTCACCCAACCAAAAAATTGCTAGGTCGGACATAGTAATAAACTTGAAAAATTAACAGAGATTACGCCTCTGTTAATTTAAATTAAA
>JAJOKZ010000006.1 GCA_021129555.1 Minisyncoccota bacterium | reverse complement strand
GAATCAGAAGAACCAGGCAAGGGTTCTACTTTTTATGTTGAGTTACCAGTCTCTTGATAAATACTAATAGGAACTATAAACTATAAAGTTTTAAATTATGGCACAAAAGTTAGATACAATTAGGCATTCTTTGGCGCATATAATGGCCCATAGCGTCTTAAATTTATATCCAAAGACAAAATTTGGAATCGGACCAACAACAGAAGATGGTTTTCATTATGATTTTGATCTCCCCTTGCCTATCTCACAGAATGATCTTCAAAGAATTGAAAAAGAAATGAAAAAATTAATTGAAAAAAATCTTTCATTTAAGAAAAAATTTATTACCCCCAATGAAGCAAAAAAAATTTTTAAAGATCAACCATACAAATTAGAACTAATAGAAGAACTCAAAAAACAAAAAGAAAAAATTAGTATCTACATTGTTGGAGATTTCTTGGATCTTTGCAGGGGCCCCCATATTAAGTCAACAAAAGAATTAAAAAATGTTGGCTTTAAATTAACAAAAATTGCTGGCGCTTACTGGAGGGGGGATGAAAAAAAACCAATGCTTACAAGGATTTATGGGGTTGCCTTTGAAAATGAAAAGAAATTAAAAGAATATTTAGAGAAGATTGAGGAGGCAAAAAAAAGAGATCACAGACTACTTGGCCACCAACTTCGACTTTTTCTTTTTGATGAAGATATAGGACAAGGCCTGCCTGTCTGGTTTCCCAAAGGTGCAATTTTGAGAAAAATAATTACGGATTATCTTTTTCAGGAACTAAATAAGGCAGGCTATCAATGGATTGTTTCTCCCCATATTGCAAATATTAAGCTTTGGCAAACCTCCGGCCATTGGGATTTTTATCGTGAGAATATTTACTCTCCTATTGAAATTGAAAACGAAAAATACCTTCTAAAGCCAATGAATTGTCCCTTCCATGTTAAGGTTTATAATTCTCAAATTAGAAGTTATAAAAATTTACCTATAAAATATGCTGAATTTGGAACAGTTTATCGATATGAAAAATCAGGGGTTTTGCATGGTCTAACTCGGGTGAGGGGCTTTACTCAGGACGATGCTCATATTATCTGCACAAAAGAACAGATGGAAAAAGAGATTGAAAAATTGGTAAAATTGGCAATTAAAATTTTAAAAACTTTTAGTTTTTCTGAGTTTGAAATTTATCTTGCAACCCGGCCCAAAAAATTCATTGGAACAAAAACTAATTGGCAAAAAGCAACCAAAGCATTGAGGTCTGCGTTAGATAAAATGAAACTAGAATATAAAATTGATAAAGGTGGTGGTGCTTTTTATGGGCCAAAAATTGATATTAAAATTAAAGATTCACTTGGCAGGCCTTGGCAATGTACAACCATTCAGGTAGATTTTAACTTACCCCAAAAATTTCAAATGAAATATGTAGATAAAAACGGCAAAAAAAGAGAGCCAATTATGATTCATCGAGCCTTACTTGGTTCTCTTGAAAGATTTATTGGAGTTTTGCTTGAACACTATGGTGGGGCTTTGCCTTTATGGTTATCTCCAACTCAAGTATGGGTTATTCCTCTTTCTCAAAAATTTGAAAGATATGCAAAAGAGGTATATTTAACTTTAAAAGAGGCAGGTATAAGAGTTGAACTTAAAAACGAAAGAGAAACCCTTTCCAAAAAAATAAGGGAGGGGCAAATTCAAAAAATTCCTTATATGGTAGTTGTTGGAAAAGAAGAAGAAAAGAAGAAATCTGTCCGGCCAAGAGAAAGAAGAAAGGGAGATTTGGGGGAGGTGAAATTGAAAGAATTTTTAAAGAAAATTAAAATAGAAATAGAAAAGAAAAAATAAGAGTATGCTGTCCGGGATTGGTTTATGAAATACCAAATAATCACCTTTGGATGCCAGATGAATAAAAACGATAGTCAAAGAATTTCAGCAATGCTTCAGAAATTAAAATTTAGCCCTGCCTCAGAAATAAATGAGGCTGATTTGGTTGTAATAAATGTATGTTCAGTAAGACAATCAGCAGTCGATAGAGCGATAGCTATAAGTCAAAAGTTAAAAGTCAAAAGTCAAAACCACAACTCAAAAGTTAAAACTGTAATCACGGGGTGTATCTTAAAAAAAGATAAAGAAAGGTTCCAAAGGATTGCTAATGCTGTTTTGGATGTTTTAAATATTAAAAATTTGCCACAGATTTTAAAGGACTTAGGATTCCAAATCAAAGAAACAAAAATCAAAAATTATCTAAAAGTTGCGCCAAAATATGATAAAAATCCTGTTGCTTATGTTCCAATAATGACAGGATGTAATAATTTTTGTGCCTATTGTGTTGTTCCCTATACTCGAGGCCCAGAAAGATCACGCCCGCCGCAAGATATCTTATGCGAGGTTAAAAATTGGTTAAAGCAAGAAGTAAAAGAGATATGGCTTTTGGGACAAAACGTAAATAGTTATAAGTTCAAACTCAAAACTCAAAACTCCTGCTCGCAAGGCAGGCGGGCAAAACTCAAAACCACAACTCAAAAATCAAAATTAATAGATTTTGCAAAACTTCTAAAAATGGTAAATGATTTACCCGGGGATTTTTGGATAAAATTTACCTCTTCTCATCCAAAAAATTTAACAGATGAGTTAATTGAGACAATGGCAAAATGCAAAAAAGTTACTCCTTATATTAATCTGCCAGTACAAACAGGAGACGATGAAATTTTAAAAAGAATGAACAGGCCTTATACTGTTGCCCATTACAAAAAATTGGTTAAAAAATTAAGGAACGCCTTCAAAAAATACAGAAAGGGTTTGGAAAAAGAAATAGCAATTTCAACTGATATAATTGTTGGATTTCCCGGAGAAAAAAGAAAACATTTTGAGAATACAAAAAAACTATTCAAAGAGATTGGCTTTTTTATGGCATATATTGCCAAATACTCCCCTCGCCCCGGAACTTCCGCATATCATTTAAAAGATGATGTCTTGCCTCAAGAGAAAGATAAAAGAGAAAAAGAGTTAACAGAAATTGTCAAAAAAACTGCCTTTGAGTTTAACAAGAAATTTGTTGGAAAAGTTGTTGATGTTTTAGTTTTAAAAAAAAAGAAAGGATTTTATTTTGGTAAAACAAGGCATTACCAGACAATTAAGTTTCCTGCCAGTAAGAAAAATTTAATTGGTCAATTTGTAAAAGTGAAAGTCACCAAAGCCCGAGATTTCGGCTTAGAGGGCACCCAGTAGGAGGATGAGTCTTGTGGGGAGTTTTGTTATTCAGGGTTTCCGCCTCCCGATTTTGGTGCTATAAAAATAATATACCAAAAGGTAAGAATGTTAAATTTTTTACCCAAAAATCATAATAAATTAGTGGTAATTGTTGGACCAAATGCCTCAGGTAAGTCGGATTTGGCAGTGAAACTTGCCAAAAAATTTAATGGTGAGATTGTCTCTGCTGATTCAAGACAGGTTTATAAAGGAATGGATGTTGGCACAGGAAAAATTACAAAAGAAGAAATGCAGAGAATTCCCCATTATTTATTGGATGTTGCTTCTCCCAAAACAAGGTTTTCCGTTGCTCAGTATCAAAAAAAGGCAATTTCTGCAATTAAAAAAATTCAAAGAAAAGGAAAACTGCCAATTCTCTGCGGAGGAACCGGTTTTTATATTCAGGCAGTTGTTGACGGAATTATTTTTCCAAAAGTAAAACCTGACTGGAAATTAAGAGAAAATTTGGAAAAGAAAAGTGAAGATGAATTGTATAAAATGCTTAAAAAATTAGATCCAGACAGAGCAAAAACAATTGAAAAGAAAAATAAAAGACGGCTTATCAGAGCCATTGAGATTGTTCTAAAAACTGGAAAACCGGTTCCTGAACTGAAAAGAAAACAACTCTTTGATGTATTAATAATTGGAATTAAAAGAGATAAACAAGAATTGAAAGAAAGAATCAGAAAGCGACTTTTGAAAAGATTAAAACAGGGAATGATTGAGGAGGTCAAAAAACTTAAAGAGTCTGGTGTTTCATGGAAAAGATTGGATGAATTTGGGTTGGAATATCGCTGGATTGCAAGATATTTACAGAAAAAAATTCCCTACAAAGAAATGGTAGAAAAACTTCAAAAAGATATCGAAAATTATGCAAAAAGACAGTTAACATGGTTTAAAAGAGATAAAAGAATTCATTGGGTCCGAAATTATAAGGAAGCAGAAAAAATAGTAAAAGAGTTTTTAAACCAATAAAAAGAGGGCGAAACTGATAAGTGCCCTCTTTTTGATCAAATTTTCAATTTCAAGAGATAAAATGTGCTACAATTATTTTCCAACGCTTCCACCTCTACATTGTTTGTATAACTCATTTCCTGTAAAAGATATTTTATTAAAAGCGCAAGTTTTAATTGGTCCTCAATAAATTGGGTGCATTGATTTTCTATAATGGCCCTGGCCTTAAACCTAACTACATCCTCTCTTCCCCTTAAGACAAGTTTGTCAAAATGAATTCGGTGAACTTTTAACCATAGCCAGATGATTGGCTTCCCCAGTTTAGGAATTCCGGAAATAAATATTATTTTTCCGCCCCTCTTTTTGTATTTCTCAAGGAGTACCTTTGTCTCCGAAAACGGAGGTCGAAGAATATAATCTATAAAAATACAAATTATTCTTGCTACCTTCCCCAAAACTCCATATTGTGCAAACAGTTCTCTTCTATAAAAAGACCAGGGATCTCTTGCCACAACCCCATCGATATCTACCCCAACAATCACCTCTTCTCACCTCCTTTTTATTGACAATGTGCAACTTTTTTAGGTCTTTTATTCTATTCAATTATTAGTAAGAAGTTTAGTCAAAATTTCTTTGGCTTTTTGGGGATTGACTTTACCTTTTGTTTCTCTCATCATCTGCCCGATTAAAAACTGAATTGCTTCCCTCTTCCCGGATTGAAAGTCTCGAATAGCTTGGGGGTGCATCTTTATTATTTTCTGAGCAATCTCTGTAATTTGTATTTCATCATCTACCCGCCTCAATTCTTTTTCTTGAAGAATATCGGAGGGATCTTTTTTCGTTTTAAACATTTCTTCCAGTAAAATCTTTGCCATTTTGCTTGTAAGGTTTTTCTCTTTAATAATAGTTATAAACTCAGCAAAATTTTCAGGAGTAATTGGAAAATTTTTTTCTCTAAAAGTTTTACCTTTTAATAAACCAAGTGCTTCAGTTAAAAGAAAATTTGCCAAAGTTTTAATTAGTTCTGCTTTTTTGTTTTCCTCAATACCCTTATCTTTCATCCATCTTAAAAGTTCTGAAACCACCTTCTCAAAATACTCGTTTAAATTTTTATTGTTAATTAAGGTCTCAATAACTTTCTCTGATAACTGGAATTCTTCTAAAAACCTTACCCTTTTTTGGGAGGGCATCTCCGGCAAGGTTAGTTTTATTTCTTTAATAAATTCATCTGAAAGCTCAAGTGAAGGTAAATCAGGTTCAGGAAAGTAACGATAATCATGGGCTTCCTCTTTTTCCCTCTGAGGAAGAGTGATTCCTTTTTTCTCATTCCACCCTCTGGTTTCTTGAACTACCTCTCCCCTACTCTCTAAAATTTCTGCCTGTCTTTTAATTTCATACTCAACTGCTTTTTCTACCGCCCTAAACGAATTTAAATTTTTAATTTCTACCTTTGTTCCTAAATTTTGTGAATTGACACCTGAGATTTGAGTTATACTCACATTTGCCTCTATCCTCATTTGTCCCTTTTCCATATCTGCATCAGAAACATCTAAATATCTCAAAATTAATTGCAATTCTTTTGCAAATTCTTTTGCTTCTTTTGCCGATTCAATATCTGGCTCAGTTACAAGCTCCATTAAGGGAATTCCTGCCCGATTAAAATCCAAAAGCGAATAATTTTTACCTTCTGGGTAAATTAATTTTGCAGTATCTTCTTCTAAATGGATTCTTCTAATTCTTATTTTTTTGCCGGATGAGGGCAATATCAAAAAGCCCTCCGTTGCAATAGGCTCTTTATATTGGGAAATCTGATATCCCTTTGGAAGATCAGGATAAAAATAATTTTTTCTCTCAAATTTTGAAACTTTTGCAATTTTACAATTTAGGGCAAGGGCAGTTTTTATTACTAATTTTATTGCCTTTTCATTTATCGTTGGTAAAACTCCCGGATGCCCCAAGCATATTGAACATATATTTACATTTGGTCTTTTCTCCAAAGAATTATTAATGCAAGAACAAAACATTTTAGAGCGAGTTTTAAGCTCAATATGAACCTCCAAACCAATTTTTGGTTGATATTTCATATATGGTATAGGTTGAATTTTGAAACAACTAACCCCATCACCTCTCTTTGTATCTCTTCTATTGTTCCCTCTCCATTAACCTCTACCAAAATATCTGAAAAATACCTCTCTTTTAATATTTGATAGTTTTGAAACACCTGTCTTAATTTTTCTAACTTCTCAAACAACTTTACCTCCTCCCCCCTTTTTTTAATTCTCTCAACACAAACCTCGGGCGCCACTTTTAAAAAAATTGCCAAATCAGGCATCAAAAAATTTTTATTCAGATCAATTATCTTTTTTAACTCCTCTTCATTTCTTGCTCCAAAGGCAAATGAGGAGAAAAAATATCTATCAGAAATTACCCACCTTCCTTGTTTGAGCGCCGGAATGATTAAGTTTTTTAAATGCTCTTCTCTGTCCCTTGCAAAAAGTTTTTGAAATTCAAATGGGTCAATTTCTTTTTTATGAGTCAAAATTTCCTGAATCTTTTCTGAAACAGATGAATTCTTTGTTGGCTCTTTTGTTAAAATTACATCAATATTTTTTTGCATTAAAAAATTTTTCAAAAATCCTGCCTGAGTGGATAGACCAGATCCATCCAGTCCTTCAAAAGCAATAAATTTACCAGAATAAGAATTTTTTTTCATTGATTTTCAAAATCTTTATAAATTTTACTTTCCTGTGGCAATTGATCTCCAAAATATTTTGCGTCTTTCTTTCTGGGATAGGGTTTCTCAGATGGAGTTGATAATTTTTCAAAAGAAATCTGACAAATTCTTGCTCCTGGATAAAGCAAAACTGGCAACATTCCAATATTTGACATCTCAAGAGTTATTTTCCCCTTAAAACCAGGGTCAATATAACCAGCAGTAGAATGAACAATTATTCCCAATCTTCCCCAACTTGATCTTCCTTCAATTCTTGCGCCAATATCATCTGGCAACTCTATCTCCTCTAAAGTAGATGCAAGAACAAATTGGCCGGGTTGCAAGACAAATGGTTTGTCCTCCTCCACCTTTATAATCTCTGTTAAATTTTCAAAAGTTGATTTATCTCTTGGATCAATATATGGAATTTTGGCATGATTGAAAACTCGAAAGATATTATCTAATCTTACATCCAAAGATGCCGGCCCAAGTTGCCTTTCAAAATCCGGTAAGGGATGAATTTTAATCTTCCCTTCTTCAATAGATTTTTTTATATCTCTATCTGAAAGAATCATAATCACACTCCCTCCCCCTCCCCCGCGTTATTTTATTCTACTATTTCAATTCCCATTCCTTTTGCCTGGGCCTCAATAATTTTTGCTGCTTTCTCAATATCATCGGTATTTAAATCTGGCATTTTTATTTTGGCAATTTCTTTAATCTGCTCCCTTGTCAATTTTCCAACTTTTCTCCTGTTCGGCCCACCTGATCCTTTCTCAATCCCTGCTGCCTTTTTTATTAAATCAGAAGCAAGTGGTTGCTTCAATTGAAAGTCAAAACTTCTATCCTCATAAATAGTAATAACAACCGGAATTTTATAGCCGGCCTTATCTTTTGTAGCATCATTAAATTTCTGACAAAACTCAGAAATATTAATTCCGTATTGAGCCAGGGCAGGCCCAATTGGCGGGGCTGGATTTGCCTGCCCTGCCTGAATTTGAAGTTTAACCTTGGCACTTACTTTTTTCATAGATGAATTATAACTAATTAACTATTTGGCTAAATGACTAATTGGCTAATTAGTCAATCTGTCAATTAGTTAATTAGCAAATTTCTCAATTAGTCAACTATATTTTTTTCACCTGTAAAGAGTCTAACTCAACTGGAGTATCCCTACCAAAAAGATTTATCATCACCTTAATTTTTCCCTGCTCCTCATCAATCTCTGATACCCTTCCCTCGTAATCCTTAAACGGCCCATCAATTATCCTTACCTGATCCCCTACCTTCAAACTTATCTTGTATTTTGGTGCTTCCTCCCCCATTTTCTTTTTTAACATTTCCACCTCTTTATCAGATAAAGGAATCGGGGCTGTTCCTGCTCCGACAAATCCGGTAACATTTGGAGTATTTCTTACCACATACCAAGAATCATCAGTCACTATCATTTCAACCAAAACATATCCCGGATAAATTTTTTCCTCCACTACCTGCCTTTTTCCATTTTTAATTTTTATTTTCTTTTCCTTTGGAACCAACACATTAAAAATCTTATCATCCATTCCCAAGGACTCAATTCTCTGTTTCAAACTCTTTGCCACCGCATCTTCATAACCAGAATATGTATGAATTGCATACCATCTTCTTTCTTTTGGTAATCTCTGTCTTGGCATATTATTTTAAGATAACCTTATTCAAAATTAAAGTGAAAATATAATCCAGAGTTCCCAAAAAAATGGCAACACTTACAAAAATGCCAATTACAATTAAGGTATATCTTAGGGCCTCTTTCCTTGTTGGCCAATTGACTTTCTTTGCTTCAATTCTTACCTCTTTTAGATATTGAATTAGACGATTTGGCAAATTTGAAATTCTCATATTTTTAAAAAGGCCTCTTTGGGCCTCGCTTATTTTATAATAATTCTTTCAACAATTTTGTCAAGAAAATGTATAAGATGAGTACATTTTTGACAGTTGAGGGTTTGCTTTATATGTTTAACATGTCATGTTAAACACTTTTT